>NZ_JASCXP010000283.1:0-9737 GCF_030010695.1 Nocardia sp. CC201C | reverse complement strand
GGGCCCCGGCCCCCCCCCCGCGGGGGGGGGGGCCACGCGAGTCGGAGGTCGTCGCCCTATCCGCGGGTCAGCTTGCGGTGGGTGACACGATGCGGACGGGCCGCCTCCGGGCCGAGGCGCTCGATCTTGTTGGCCTCGTACGCCTCGAAGTTGCCCTCGAACCAGAACCACGCCGCCGGGTTGTCGTCGTTACCCTCCCACGCCAGGATGTGCGTGCAGGTGCGGTCCAGGAACCAGCGGTCGTGGGAGATGACCACGGCGCAGCCCGGGAAGTTCTCCAGGGCGTTCTCCAGCGAGCCGAGGGTTTCGACGTCGAGGTCGTTGGTCGGCTCGTCGAGCAGGATCAGGTTGCCGCCCTGCTTGAGGGTGAGCGCCAGGTTCAGGCGGTTGCGCTCACCACCGGAGAGCACGCCCGCGGGCTTCTGCTGGTCCGGCCCCTTGAAGCCGAAGGCCGAAACGTAGGCGCGCGACGGCATTTCCTGATTGCCGACCTGGATGTGGTCCAGCCCGTCGGACACCACCTGCCACACCGTCTTGTTGGGGTCGATACCCGCGCGGTTCTGGTCGACGTAGCTCAGCTTGACGGTATCGCCGACGCGCACGGTGCCGCTGTCCGGATCCTCCATACCGACGATGGTCTTGAACAGCGTCGACTTACCGACACCGTTGGGTCCGATGACGCCGACGATGCCGTTGCGCGGCAGCGAGAACGACAGGTCCTTGATCAGCTGGCGGTCGCCGAAGCCCTTGTCCAGGTGCTCGACCTCGACCACCACATTGCCCAGGCGCGGACCGGCCGGAATCTGGATCTCCTCGAAATCCAACTTCCGCATCTTCTCGGCCTCGGCCGCCATCTCCTCGTAGCGCTGCAGGCGGGCCTTGTTCTTGGCCTGCCGGGCCTTGGCGCCCGAGCGCACCCACGCGAGCTCGTCCTTGAGGCGCTTCTGCAGCTTCTGGTCCTTCTTGCCCTGGACCTCGAGCCGCTCGGCCTTCTTCTCCAGGTAGGTGGAGTAGTTGCCCTCGTACGGGTAGGTGCGGCCGCGGTCGAGCTCGAGAATCCAGCCCGCGACATTGTCGAGGAAGTAGCGATCGTGAGTGACGGCCAGCACCGCGCCCGGGTACTGGGCGAGGAACTGCTCCAGCCACAGCACCGATTCGGCGTCGAGGTGGTTGGTGGGCTCGTCGAGCAGCAGCAGGTCGGGCTTGCTCAGCAGCAGCTTGCACAGCGCGACACGGCGACGCTCACCACCGGAGAGGTTGGTGACCGGCTCCTCGGGCGGCGGGCAGCGCAACGCGTCCATGGCCTGCTCGAGCTGGGAGTCGAGATCCCAGGCATCGGCGTGGTCGAGTTCCTCCTGCAGTTTGCCCATTTCCTCCATGAGCTCGTCGGAGTAGTCGGTGGCCATGAGTTCGGCGATCTCGTTGAACCGGTCCAGCTTGACCTTGATCTCGCCGAGGCCCTCCTCCACATTGCCGCGAACGGTCTTCTCCTCGTTCAGCGGCGGCTCCTGCTGCAGGATGCCGACCGTGGCACCGGGCGCCAACCAGGCATCACCGTTGTTCGGCTGGTCCAGTCCCGCCATGATCTTCAGCACGCTCGACTTACCAGCGCCGTTCGGTCCCACGACGCCGATTTTGGCGCCGGGGAGGAAGTTCAGGTTCACATCGTCGAGCACGACCTTGTCGCCGTGCGCTTTGCGAACCTTTCGCATTTGGTAGATGAACTCAGCCATATGGAAAATCCTATGCTGCGGCGCTGAGCGCCGCCGTCGAGGGCGGTGGTGGGTCTAGTCCGATGCGGTCGCCACTTCGGCTTCCCTGTGTTCGGTATCACCGGGTGGTGTGGTGTGGTCGGTGTCCACGCGTTCGAAACGCTTGCGCTGCACGAGGGCCGTGCAGCGGCCGAGATCCGGACCGAGAGCGAAGGCCCGCAGCTCGAGATCACTGCGCGTCACTCCCTCTCGTGTGCGGTATTCGTGCGAACTGAGCTGCCCGTAGGCGATGACCGGATCGCCGCGGTGCAACGAGGCTTCCACCCCCGCGACCAGCCGCCGCCAGCAGCGCACCGTGAGATAGGTGGTGTCACCGTCGACCCATTCGCCGCGCTGGGTGTCGAAGCGCCGCGGATTGCTGGCCAGCCGAAAGCTGATCAGCTGCTCACCGCTGGGCAGTTCTCGTCGCACCGGATGCGTGACCACCGTACCCACTATGGACGTATTGATTTCGTACATCGTTGCTCCCCCTTGCCGACTGGCTTCCGGATCCGGAAGACCTCTCCAGCCTGACTCGCGTGCGACCGGCGCGACAGCCCGTCTTCGGCGAGTGGGGATAACTCCGATGCTTGTGAACTACAAGGTTGCCAGATCCGTGTTCGCCCCGCACAGCACGATGACCGGTCGCTCGTGTGGCTTGGGCACGTACACGCCGCTCTGGATGGCGGCCAACGCGGTCGCACCGGCGGGCTCGACCACGATCCGGAACTCCCGCCACAGGTACTCCCGCGCCATCACGATGGCGTCATCGCTGACCAGCAGCGATTCCACGCCGTACCGTTGCGCGACCTCCATGGCGATGGAACCGATCCGGCTGGCCCCCAACGAATCCGAGGCGACGCTGGACACATCCACCTCGACCGGCCGACCGGCCGCCAGTGCCGCGTGCAGGGTCGGCGCGCCGTGCGGTTCCACGCCGATAACCCGGCCGCGCGGTCCCAGCGCCACCGCGATACCGGCCACCAGCCCGCCGCCGCCGACGGCCACCAGCACCGGCGGCCGCCCGCGCACCTGATCCTCGATCTCCAGCCCGACCACACCGGCCCCAGCCACGATCGCGGGCTGGTCGTAGGCGTGCAACTGGAGTGCGCCGCGCTCGGTCGCCAGTTCGGAGGCGAAGCGGTACGCCTCGGCGTATGTGGTTCCGTGCCACAGCACTTCGGCCCCCTGCGACCACATGGCCGCGACCTTGGTGTGCGGTGCGGATTCCGGCACCACCACCGTGCAGCTCAATCCGCGCACGGCGCTGGCCAGGGCGGCGGCGATACCGGCATTGCCGCCGGAGGCCAGCACCACGCTGTCCACCCCGGCCCGCGCGCCCAGCAGCGCGTTCAGACTGCCGCGCACCTTGAACGTGCCGCCGTGCTGCAGGTATTCCAGTTTCAGCGTGACCGGCACCGGCCCGTGCGGGCCCAGTATCTCGGTGTGGAACACCGGTGTGACCCGAAACTGCCCGCGCAGCAGCCGTCTGGCCCGCCGCACGTCGGATCGGTAGAGCTTCTTGACCTTTCGCGCCGGGTCCTCCCCGGTCGGCGCGACGATCCGGTCAGTCACTTGCGTACCTCTCGATCCCGTCTCGCCAGTTCGGCGAACATGGCGTTGTGCGCGGCCAGCTCGGCGTCATCGTCCCGGTCGGCGGCGCGGTCGATACGGTTGGCCAGCCGCTGATCACTGCGCGACCACTGGATGAGCAGTGCCAGCATCACCAAGACCAGCGGAATCTCACCGCTGGCCCAAGCCAGGCTGCCGCCATTGCGCTGATCCTCGAGCAGATTGTCGTTCCAGCCCAGGCCGAGGCTGCGGTAGAACCAGCCGCCCATGACGCTGTTCATGCTCATCAGCGCCACACCGAAGAAGGCGTGGAACGGCAGCGAGCCGAACACCATGCCCACCTTGGTGAGCGGCTCCACCTGACGCGGCTTGGGGTCGATCCCGATGACCACCCAGTAGAAGAGGTAGCCGCTCACCAGGAAGTGCAGATTCATCAGCAGGTGCGCGCCGTGCGAATCCACGAACTGGTCGAACAGACCGCCCATGTACAGGCCGTAGAACCCGACCACGAAGAACACCGACGCCACCACGGGCTGGGTCATGAAGCGCGACACCGGATTGTGCACGGCCGCCAGAATCCACTCGCGCGGTCCCGGCGGGGCATCGCGTCCGGCAGGTGGCAGTGCCCGCAGCGCCAGCAGCACCGGCCCGCCCAGCGCGAACAGAATCGGCGCGAGCATGGACAACAGCATGTGCTGCCCCATGTGCACGCTGAACATGGCGGGCGCGTAGCGGCCGATGCCGGAGCTGGTCGCGATGAGCAGGACCGCGCAGCCCGACAGCCAGGCGATGGTGCGCCCGACCGGCCACGCGTCGCCGCGCGCCCGCAGCCGCACCACACCGCGGATATAGAGGACAGCGAGCACGATCGCGAGGGTGCCGTAGATCAGGTCGAACCGCCAGTCGAACAGCAACCGCGCGGCGCTGGGCGGCCCAGCCAGGTTGTAGCCGAGTTCCACCTCGGCCGGAGTCGGGATCTGCTTCAGCTCCGGCGGCGGGGTGCGCCCGAGCCCGACCGCCAGCCCGACGGTGGCGGCGAAGATCAACGCCTCGACGCCCGCGAACCGGATCAGGGCGCGTCGATCGCCCGGATCGGCCTCCAGATCGGGAAGCACGGCCCGCCGCTGCATGTACCCGATGACGCCGAGCACGATGAGCGCCGCCGTCTTGGCCAGCACGAGCCGCCCGTAGGTGGTGTCCACCAGATCCGACGGCTCCTGCAACCGCACCCAGGCATTGAGCACGCCGCTGGCCGCGATCACGATGAACGACACCGTCGCGACCGTGGAGAATCGCCGGGTGGCGAGCGCGGTCCACTTACCCCCACGCAACGCGTAGGCCAGCACCGCGAACAGCCCGCCCACCCAGAACCCGGTGGCGAGCAGATGCAGAATGAGGCTGTTGGTCGCCACATCGTGCGACCCGCCCGACGACGAATGCCCCGTCAACGCGACCGGCAGCAGCGACAGCACCGACAGCCACAGCAGCACCGGCGTCCACCCCCAGCGCAGCGCGACCCGGCAGCCGACCGCGAGCACCAGCACGAGGAACACGGTGAGCCGCCACGAACTGGCGACATCCACCGTATCGGCCGCCCGCCACACCTCCTCCGGCCGCAACGAGTCCGCGAGAGGTTGCCCGGTCGTGTCCGACAGGGTGAGCGGCACCAGCAACGCCGACGCCCCCGCCCACACCAGCGCCGAATTCGCGGCCCGCCGCAACGCCCGATACCCGCCGACGTCGAGCAGCCCGTCCTTCTGCGGCGGCACCAGGAACGCGGCGAACAACAACGACCCCACGGTCAACGCCGCCGACAGATCCGCCACCGCCCGCACCGCGGGCAACCCATACGTAGTGAGCGGCCCAGGATCAGGTATCCCGAGCAACGTCAGCGCCTCCGCGGCCGACAGCCCCACGACCATCGCCCCCACCATGGCCGCGACCGCCCCCGCCATAGCCGCGAGCACACCGAAGGACGCCCCCGACCCCGACCGATTGGCCTGGACGTCGGCGACTGCGGGCGGGTCCTGCGGAGACGACATACGACTCAGGGTAGTTCGGAACGCCGGTCCGGACTCCCACGGGGTTTCCCGTCACCCGGTCCGCACCACCGCCCCGACGCGCTGCCCAGCCACGCCACGCCGACCATCCCCCATCTGGACGGTCGCTATACTTAACCCGCTGGACACCACGATCGATATCGGTCAAGGTGTTTGGTGGCACACAGCCGTGCACCACCCGACTGCCTCCGTAGCTCAGTTGGATAGAGCAAGGGCCTTCTAATCCCTAGGTCGCAGGTTCGATTCCTGCCGGGGGCACTTTCCACCTCTGACCTGCGCGAACTCCGCCAGGTTCAGAGATACCCATACCGCACAGCGCTTAAACAGCTAGGGATTTTCGCAGGTAGAATCCCAGGATGGGGCAGGATCTCGACACCATCGCGGAACTGCTGGAAGACTTCGCCACCGAGTTGCGCCGCGCGAACCGAGCCAGGTCGACCATCGACACCTACAGCCGTGACATCCGGTACTTCGTCGCCTTCCTCGACGCTCAGGACCCACCCGTTCGCGCCACCGCGGCAGCCCTCACCCGCGACCACATCGGCGCCTTCATCGAGGACACCCTGAACCGCACCGGCCGACCGGTCATCCCCGAGTTCGCGAACCGCCTCTACCGCAGCCTGCAACGGTTCTGCCGCTACCTGGAAGACGAGGAGATCATCGAGGACAACCCGTTCGACAAGATGCATCCGCCGGCGGTCCCCGAGAAGCCCATCCCGGTGCCACCCCTCGCGGATCTGCGCAAGCTACTGGCCGAACGCGAAGGCACCGCCTTCGACTCCCGCCGCGACACCGCCATCCTCCGGCTCATGCTCGACATCGGCCCTCGGATCAATGAAATCGCGCCGCTCGATACCGATGCGCTCGACTTCACGGAGAACACCGTCATGGTCGTCGGCAAAGGCCGCCGACCCCGCATCCTGCCATTCGGCGACAAAACGCGCATCGCGCTGCGCCGATACCTCCGCGCCCGGAGCCGGCACCCCCGCGCCGCGAACGACAACCCCGCCCTCTGGCTCGGCAAACGCGGCCAAATGACCAGTTTGGGGATCCAGCAGATGCTGGACCGCCGCGCGACGGCGGCAGGCATCGGACACCTCCACCCCACCAACTGCGCCACTTCTTCGCACACAACTGGCGCGCCAACGGCGGCCAGGAACAAGATCTGATGATGTTGGCGGGCTGGCGATCTCGCCAGATGATCGGCAGGTACGCCCGCGCCACTGCCGAGACTCGGGCGCGAGATGCTCACCGGAAGGCCCGACTCGGAGACCAGCTCTGAGCCTGTGCGTACTCAGCAGCGAGCAAACCACCGATGTCGCCGAGAGTCTTGAGTCCATCGCTCCGAGGGCATGGCCGCACGTTCAGCCGATGACAGTTCGCCACACGACAAGATCGATGACGCTGTACTTGCCACTGTCGTTCCTGGTCTTCACCACGGTGATTGCCGCGATCGTTCTGGGATTGACTACAGAGCGACCGGTGATAGTGCGTGAAACACCTCCTTTCTGGCGAGTTGTTGGGCGGCAGTCGGCGTTGGAGAAGCGGGGCTCGATGGGGCGGCTGGACAGTTCGGACAGGTCGGGCTCCACCTCGCCGCCCAACCGGTACCGCTGAAGGAGCTGCTCGCGACCCGCAGCCCCGGCGTGCCGCTAAAGAAGCACCGCTACTCAACATCAGCGACGATCAACGTGCAGGACGGGGCCTTCTACAGATCCGGCACCAACGCCACTTACAGCAGGTATTGCGTGAGACTGCATCCCTTATAACTCGGCATGCGGACATCTCTGTCGCCGCGGCGATGTTCGGCTACCGATTCGCCAATCTTGCGAAGCATGCTCGATCAACCAAGATGGCCGTATGACCAACAATTGATGCACCTAACGCCGGGATAGAAGGGAAGGAATTGACATGACGCCACTCATTAGATGCTAACTGACCTCGGAGGAGGAGTCTCGACTCATCAATAGAGCCAAAGTATTCCCATGTATCAAATTTCCAACCGTACCTGTGTCCTCGTGGTGAATAAGGTGACCTCCACCATCAATGATAGACAGGCTACCTCTTCGCAGCTCAGCTTCAAGACGCCTAAGCCCATCGAGCGATGAAAGAGAATCTCTATCGCCACTCACGATAAAAACGGGAATAGTCAGACCGCGAGCATACTCAACGCAGCCATGCCTTCCGGTTATATCCAATTGATCAGCAACGGATCTCGGGTCTGCTGACAGACCACGCTCCAAACTCGATAGAGCACACACGCGTCGCAAACCCTTCAAGCCGCGGCGAGCAAGGAAGGCATTATTAGTAAAACTCCATAGCTGCGACCTAACCGCAATCTCGGCAAGTGCAAGAGGATACGCCCTAAGAATGGCTACTGCCGACTTGATTAAGGCGCGTGACAGAACTCCTCTAAATCCGCTATCCCTGCCAACAGGCGTGACAATCGGGGAGACCAGAATCATACCTAGGATAGGCACCTTTCCACGTGAAGCAATTACGCTTGCCAGCGTGGCACCAAAGGAGTGCCCCAGCAGAACGATACCCTTCGCACCGGATACACCGATGATTGCTTCCTCTAGCGTTTTGGCAGTAGCTTCTACGTCCTTATAGACGCCGGGTATTACAGGTGAAATGCCCATCCCAGGGAGATTTATAACCACAACCGAAATACCGTCGCGGACTACCTCCTTTACGATTCCCTCAACCCCTCTACTACTACCTTTCAAGCCGTGAAGAACTATGAGCTGGGGGCATTCGATAGCCGATCCGTATCGTGCGATAACGATCTGCGCGCCACATTCCAAAGTTAGGACAGCATAGCTGGATGGACCAATACTCGATGCATCCCTGCGAGGCCCCATTCGCTCATCCCCTCGTTTCGAATGTAGATACCGCACTGTTGACGTCACCCTAGCCCACGCAAGGCGCTAACGCACCCCAAAACCGTCACCCGCCTCTCGGACTTTCCGATGTCGACCGACTATGATGACCAATAGACGAGTGGACGGGGCCTTCGCAGTCGGATCGTACTCGTTCGCGCAAGCAAAGCAGTCCCCGGGCACCCAGAGAGGAATCCATGAAGATCGCAATTGCTACGGAGACCTACTACCCAGACGTAAACGGGGCCGCAGTAAGTACTCAGAGGCTCGTCGAGGGCCTAGCTAAGCGTGGCCACACAGTACACGTGATCGCCCCATCGCCTGTGGGCTACTCGTTCATCCAGGACATGTCGAGAGTACGGATTCACCGCGTGCCATCCTTTAAGTATCCTTGGCACCCCAATTTTCACATCGCCGACCCCAGATTAGTACGACCGGCGGTCCGCATGGTATTGCAAGAGATTAGACCGGATGTCGTACACCTGCACGGACACTTGGTCGTGGGTCGTGTTGCCGCACGAGAATCAACTCAGCTCAGAATTCCAGTAATTGCGACAAACCATTTCCTCCCCGAGAATCTCCGATATCAGTCACCAGTACCGATACCAGACTTTGCGTTCAAGATATTGGCCAAGATTGTATGGCGCGATACTCGGTCGGTGCTAAATGCGGCGGCAATAGTAACCACACCAACCCCGTACGCCGCAGCGCTGCTCAAAAGGCGGACGAAAATTAGATATGCGATACCAGTTTCATGCGGTGTTACAATTGACTCTTTCCATTCATCAACGTTCGACAGAATTCTTCATAATCCACCAACAATTCTCTTTGTTGGACGGCTCGACTCCGAGAAACACGTCGGAGAACCAGTTCAAGCGCTGCAATACCTAGACCCACAGGTACGAATGAGGATCGTTGGCGCAGGCCCATGCGAACGCGAGTTGAGAAGGCTGGTGAGCAGACTGGACTTGGAATCTCGAGTTTTCTTTGCTGGCTATGTCAACGATGAAGAGCTCAAGAACGAATATGCTCGCTCTGACGTCTTTTGCATGCCAGGAAGGGCCGAGCTGCAGAGCATTGCAACCCTAGAAGCAATGGCGTCCGGTTTACCCATTGTTGCAGCTAGGTCTCATGCGCTACCGCATCTGGTCGAAAACAACGTGAACGGGATGCTATACCAGCCAGGCAATATTGCAGCCTTGGCGAGCTCTTTAAGATACACCTTAGCGGATTCAACCCGATGGAGGTCCTTCTCCATGTCTAGCATCACTAAATCAAAGGCGCATGACTTGAAATACTCAATTGACAGGTTCGAGCAACTTTATCTCAAATTGTCGGATCAGACACAGGATCTACCAGCCTTTTGAGTGTTCGAATTCCGAGCCAGACTATCACCAGCGCAAACAATGCATATGGGGCCACTGATGCCCAGTAGATCCTTCGATCTATATCCTGGTTGACACCGAGCTTAA
>NZ_JASCXP010000282.1:0-9746 GCF_030010695.1 Nocardia sp. CC201C | reverse complement strand
TGCTCCCGGACGGTGGTCCGCCGGGGGGCGGTCTGCCGGGAGAGGGTTTGCTGAGCAGCGATCCGCCGACCGCCGGTCTGCCGGGTGCCGTCCCGCCGGGTGGCGGGCTGCCAAGGGGTGGTCTGCCGGGTGGCATTCCGCCGGGCGCTGGTCTGCCGGGTTCCGTTCCGCCGACCGGTGGGGCGACGGGGGCTGTGGCGCGCGGTCGGGGTGGTGGTGGCGGGGCGCACGACCGCGTTACCGGTGGTGATCCGCGTGATCGAGTTCTGGACGATGGGCCGCACAATCAGGTGCTGGGTGCGCGCGGGGAGGAGCTGGCGGCGCGGTACCTGCGGGCCGCGGGTATGGAGGTGCTCGCCCGCAACTGGCGGTGCCGCTACGGCGAACTCGACCTCATCGTGCGTGATGCGGAGGTCACGGCCTTCGTCGAGGTGAAGACGCGCAGCGGTGTCGGGTTCGGGCTGCCCGCCGAGGCGGTGACCTTCACCAAGCAGCGGCGCATCCGGCAGCTGGCGCTGCTGTGGTTGCGGGAGCAGACCGGGCCGTGGCTGCGCATCCGCTTCGACGTGGTCTCCGTGCTGCTGCCGCCCGACGGGGAACCGGAGATAACACATCTGCCGGGGGTGTTCTGATGCCGCTGGGGCGGGCGTATTCGGTGGCGGTCGCGGGGGTGGACGGGCAGCTGGTCGAGATCGAGGCCGATATCGGGCAGGGGCTGCCGTCCCTGCACCTGGTGGGGCGGCCCGACACCACGTTGCAGGAGTCGCGGGATCGGGTGCGGGCGGCGGTCACCAACTCGGGGGAGCGGTGGCCCGACGGGCGCGTGGTGCTCGCGCTGTCACCGGCGACGCTGCCCAAGGTCGGCAGCGTGTACGACCTGGCGCTGGCCACGGCGGTGCTCGATGCGGCGGGCGCCGTGCCGGTCGATCGGCTGGCGAAGGCGGTGCTGCTGGGTGAGCTGGCCCTCGACGGTCGCGTGCGCCGGGTGCGGGGCGTACTGCCCGCCGTACTGGCCGCGCGCACGGCCGGACGATCCACGGTGGTGGTGCCCATGGCGGCCCTGCCCGAGGCCGGACTGGTGGACGGCATCGAGGTCTTGGGTGCGCCCACCCTGCGCGCGCTGCTGGACTGGCTGCGAGGCGACGGAGATCTGTTCGCCCCCGACCGCGTGCAGCCCGCACCGACCTGGACCGGTGGTGATCTCACCGAGGTGGTCGGTCAGGACGAGGCGCGGTGGGCGCTGGAGGTGGCCGCCGCGGGCGGGCACCATCTGCTGCTCACCGGCCCGCCCGGCATCGGCAAAACCATGCTGGCCCAGCGACTTCCGGGGCTGCTGCCGCCGCTGAGCGAACGTGAGTCACTCGAGGTGACGGCCATTCATTCGGTGGCGGGCACACTGTCGGGCGATCATCCGCTGATCACGGTCGCCCCCTTCGTCGCGCCGCATCATTCGTCGTCGGTGAGCGCCATGGTGGGTGGCGGCTCACCCTCGGCCCGGCCCGGGGCGGTCAGCCGGGCGCACCGCGGCATTCTCTTCCTCGATGAATGCGCGGAGGTCTCCAAGGCCGTATTGGAAGCTCTCCGAACACCTTTGGAAGAAGGCGAGGTGCGTATCGCGCGGCGCGACGGGGTCGCGCGCTTCCCCGCGCGGTTCCAGCTGATCCTGGCCGCCAACCCGTGTCCGTGCGCCCCGGCCCGCGATATCGACTGCATTTGCGCCCCTTTGGCCCGCCGCCGCTACCTGGGCAAACTGTCCGGCCCGCTGATGGACCGCATCGATCTCTGGGTGCAGATGCACGCGCAGGCGGCGGGTGCGTTCAGCGGCGAGAAGGCCGAGAGCAGCGAAACCGTGCGCGCCCGCGTCACCGCCGCCCGCGAGGTCGCGGCCAACCGCTGGAAGGCGGTCGGCTGGTCGCTCAATGCCGAAGTGCCGGGACATGTGCTGCGGCAGCGCTTCCGGTTGCCGCGCGAGGCGCTGGCCCCGGTGGAGAACGCGCTCAAACACGGCCGGATGTCCGCACGCGGTGCGGACCGCGCCATTCGCGTCGCCTGGACCATCTGCGACCTGCGCGGCGGCGAGGTGCCCACCGCGCAGGATGTATTGCAGGCATTGACCTTTCGGCAGCGGGGGACATCATGAGCGAGTCGCAGCCTGCACCGCGTCCCACGCCGTGTGCGTTGCCGCTGCCTGCACCGCCTCCCACACTGTGTTCGACGCCGACGCCGACGTCTATACCGATGCCGGATCCGGATGCGTGTGCGTCTGCGTCTGCGTCTGGATGTGCGGCCGCAGGGGTAGGGGCGGGTACGGGTGGCACGGATGCGGGTTCGACCGAACCAGATACAGGGTCAGCCACTTCCGGTTCGGGTACGGCCGACCCGGGCACCGCTACGGGTGCGTGGCAGACTCGCGCGCCGGACGGTCGGGATACCGCGCTCCGTCGCCAGCGGGAGACCTCCGATGCCGACGTGGCCAGCGCGGCAAGCGAGTTGCGCACGAGAGTCACAGCGAGCACGAGCGGCGTGGTGAGCACGAGCGGCGTGGCGGGTGCGAGCGGCGTGGTGAGCGCGAGCGGCGTGGCGAGCGGCGTGGCGGGTGCGAGCGACGTGGTGAGCATGAACGGCGTGGCGAGCATGAACGGCGTGGCGGGTGCCACGGGAGTGCAGGGTGGATTGGGCGCGGCGCGGGAGGCGGGCGTGTCCGGTGCGGTGAGCGCAAGCGCTGCGGTGGGTGGAACCGACGTTGCTGGCGTGCGGTTGAGCACCGAAACCGTTGTACCTGAGGTTGATTCGGAGGCTCGTCGGTTGGCGTGGGTGTACCTGTCTCGGGTTGTCGAAGGGCCGTGCGCGCCGCTCTCGGCGCTGATCGAATCGGTCGGGGTGGTGGAGGCCGCGCGGGCGGTGCGGGAGTGCGCGTTACCGGACACGCTGCGGGGGCCGACCGAGTCGCGTCGGGGAATCGACAGGGCCGAACGGGATCTGGAGCTCATGGAGCGGATCGGCGGACGGGTAGTGACGCCCGATGATGCCGAATGGCCCGCGTGGCGGGTGCTGGGATTGAGCCAGCTCGATCCGGGTGCGGACGAGGGCGGCGCGGTGCCGCTGGTGCTGTGGGTGCGCGGGCCGCGGTCGTTGGCGGAGTGCACGGAGCAGGCGGTGGCGGTGGTGGGCGCGCGGTGCAGCACCGGATACGGGAACCAGGTCACGGGTGAGATCGCCGGTGAGCTGGCCGCTCGTGGGTGGACGATCGTCTCCGGTGCCGCCTTCGGCATCGACGGTATGGCGCATCGGGCCGCGCTGGCGGCCGGGGGCGTCACGGTCGCGGTCCTGGCATGCGGGGTCGACCGCCCGTACCCCGTACAGCACGACCGGCTGCTCGCCGAGATCGCCGACACCGGGCTGGTGATCAGCGAGTACCCGCCGGGCGTCACCGCGCGCAAGCACTACTTCCTCGCCCGCAACCGGCTGATAGCCGCCCTGGCAGACGGCGTGGTGGTGGTCGAGGCCGGGCTGCGCAGCGGCGCCCGCAATACCGTGAAGTGGGCGCGCCGCCTGAGCCGCCCCGCCCTCGCCGTCCCCGGCCCGGTGACCTCGGCGGCCTCGGTCGGCTGCCATCGCATGATCCGCGAGGGCGAGGCCCTGCTCACCACCGGCGCGGAGGACATCGTCGACGAGGTGGGCCCACTACGGCTCTCCCTGCCGGGCAGTGTCCCACCGAACCCGGAGGACAACCTGACCGGTGACCAAGCAGCCGTCTACACGGCCCTGCCGACAACCGGATCCCGCCTGCCCCGCCTGCTGGCCGAGCACGCCGGACTATCCGTGCCCGCCGTCCGCGCCGCCCTGTGCGCCCTGGAACTCGCCGGTCTGGTGTCCTGCGACGAGAACGGCTGGTACCGACTCGCCGCCGCCGCGCGCCCGTGAACATGCCGGTCACGCCGTGGTTCGGCGGTCCACTGTCCCTGCCGTCGCGGCTGATCCGATCAACTACGCCCGTGTCGTCCACGGTCGTGTCGCCCGTGTCGCCCACGCTCGTGTCGCTCGTGTCGCCCGCGTGCGCGTGCCCGCCGCGTACGCGTGCTCCACCGCCGTGACGTACCAGTCGCCGATGATCCCCTCGTTAGTCTGCTGTGCTACCGGCGAATACGAAGCCTGGCAGGACACCTTGGAGCCGGACGGGTTCATCCCGGAGGACTTGCGCGACGCCGTCTACGGTGTATTGATCGCGCGGTGGGCCGGATGTTTGGCGGAGTGCGGAGCCGGAAGCCGACGGCGTCGGGACCGGCCGTCGCGCCCGTCGTGCTCGTGGTGCATGATGCCGCCGAACGTGGTGCCGGAGCGGCCCGACAGGAACCGGACAGTTGAGAATCGGCCGCGTCACGGTCGGCCGACGGGGTGCTACGGCACTCGCAGCGTCGCACGGCCGAAGGCCGCTGGCCCCGCGGCTGGTGGTCGGCGTAGCGGTGTGCTGCTTCGCGACGCCGCGTGGTCCGGTGGCGCGTCGCTTGCGGGAGTGGCAGGGGGAGGGGGAATCATGGGGATATGAGTGGCCTGCCCGAGGATTTGGATGCGTTGCTGGTGGAGTACGGGCGGCATCTGCGGTTGGGGCGGAACCGGTCGGAGCATACGACGCGGGCCTATGTGGGGGATGCGCGGTCGCTGCTGGAGCATTTGGTGCAGCGGTCGGCCGACTCCGGAGTGGGGGAGGTGGACGTGGCGCTGTTGCGGTCGTGGTTGAGCGCACAGGCGGCCAAGGGGGCGGCGCGGACCACCATGGCGCGGCGGGCGTCCTCGGCGCGGACGTTCACCGCCTGGCTGACGCACACGGGGCGATTGGTGGTCGATCCGGGGCCGCGGCTGGGGTCGGCGCGCGCACATCGGGTGCTGCCCGCCGTCTTGGGGCGCGAGCAGGCGCGATCGGCCATGGATGCGGCGGAATCCGGTGCGGCGCAGGAGGATCCGCTTGCCCTGCGGGACCGGCTGATCGTGGAGCTGCTGTACGCCACCGGAATTCGGGTGGGCGAGCTGTGCGGGCTGGACGTCGACGATGTCGATCGGGAGCGCCGACTGGTGCGGGTGCTGGGCAAGGGCAACAAGGAGCGGTCGGTGCCCTTCGGCGGCCCGGCCGACACCGCCCTGGAGAACTGGTTGCGTCGGGGTCGCCCCGCCCTGGCCACCGCCGATTCCGGCCGTGCCCTGCTGCTCGGCCGCCGTGGCCGCCGCATCGATCAGCGTCAGGCCAGAACCGTTGTGCACGAGGTGATCTCGGCTATCCCCGGGGCTCCCGACATGGGGCCGCACGGCCTGCGGCACACCGCCGCCACCCATCTGCTGGAGGGTGGCGCGGATCTGCGTGTCGTCCAGGAACTCCTCGGCCACGCGAGTCTGGCCACCACGCAGCTCTACACCCACGTCTCCATCGACCGTCTGAAGAAGGTGCACGACCAGGCTCACCCGCGCGCCTGAGGTCGCTGTGATCCATCCCTCACCGTCGTATCGCGACTGTATCGGCGAACTATCGTCAGCCAGGCGTATGGTTTGTTAGGTAATCCTAATACGGAGGTGATTCACTTGGCTCGTCCCGCACGTCCTCGGACGAAACTCGTCGTCCAGAGCACCACCCGGCTCACCGACCACCTGATTCGCGTACACCTCGGCGGACCCGAATTCGCCACGTTCCAGCCCAACGATTTCACCGACGCCTACGTCAAACTGCTGTTCCCCGGCGAGGACGGCGAGACCATGCGCACCTACACCGTGCGCTCGGTCGACACCCAGGCCCAGCAGATCGCCATCGACTTCGTCTACCACGGCGATGAGGGTGTGGCCGGACCCTGGGCGGCGGCCGCCCGCCCCGGCGACGTCATCGAGATGTTCGGTCCGGGCGGCGCGTACGCCCCGCGCCCCGACGCGGACTGGCATCTGCTGGCCGGTGACGAATCCGCGCTGCCCGCCATCGCGGCGGCCTGCGCGGCCATGCCCGCCGCGGCCGTGGGCCGGGTCTTCGTGGAAATCGCCGGTCCCGCCGACGAACTCGACTTCGAACGCCCCGACGGCGTCCGCCTCACCTGGATCCACCGCGGCACGGCCGCACCCGGGGAGAAGCTGGTGGCGGCCGTGCGCGCGGAACCGTGGCTCGACGGGCAGGTGCAGGTGTTCATCCACGGTGAGGCCCAGGCGGTCATGCATCAGCTGCGGCCCTACATCCGCAAGGAACGCGGCATCTCCGCGGAGTGGGCATCCTCCATCTCCGGCTACTGGCGGCGCGGCCGCACCGAAGAGGGCTTCCGCCAGTGGAAATCCGATCTGGCCGAGCGCGAACAGGTGGAGGCCGCCGTGGCTCGGTAGGTGCTCGCGTCGGTTGCGGTACGTTAGCTGAAGGTAGTGCAGTCGTACCTGACCGGAATGTGTGAACACCGAGTCGAAAGGGTTTGCGATGGCCGACCAACTCGATCCCGCGGTGCGGCGGTTCGTCGACGCGCTCAATGCGGGCGACCGCGATGCCTTCTACGGCGTGCTGACCGCCGACGCGACCATGTCCGACGACGGGTCCGACCGCGATCTACGGCAGTGGACCGCGAGCGAGATCTTCGATACCGCCGGACGGATGGACATCCAGTCGGTGAGCGAAGGCGGGCGGGCACTGGTCGCCGACTACTCCAACAGCCGCTGGGGCGCCATGCGCACCGCCTGGCGGTTCGAGGTGGACGGCGACAAGATCAGCCGATTCGAGACCGGTCAGGCCTGACCGGGGCGGACGGCGTCGATGTACCGACCCGCTATGTAGCGCTGGATGATTCGCACCGCCGGGCCACCCAGCCGGGTGTACCAGGTGCCGGGCCGGGAAAACGCCGCGACCACGCCGTACACCGACTCGTCGGCCGGGTCGTACTCGACGGCGAACAGCTCCTCCCCGCACTCCGGATGCCCGGGCAGGGTGCCGTAGGCGAAGCCGAGCCGGTTCGGTTCCGCCAGCACATAGACGACCCGGCACGGCGCGACGATGGCGACCGGTCCGGCCCCGAGCCGGACCGTGAGCCGCGTCCCCACCTCGGCAACCGGCGTACTCGCCTCCCGGAAGATCCCGGTACCCCGCTGCATGCGATACGCCCGAATGTCCGCACCCGCCCGCTCGAACAGCTCCCGCCCGGATCCGATCCGGCGGCGAATCCGGAAATGGTGGTAGCCGGACGGGAACTCACCGTTGGTCGCACCGACCTCGGGATAGGTGAACGGGGTGGGAGCGGGACGGATCGACATGGCTCCATTCTGCTGTCGGCAAGCGCATCGGGCCAACGCGGCGGCGCAGCTCCGTCGGCTCCGTGGCCGAATTCCACAGCTGCCGCGCGCTGCTCCGGTGCCGAGACGAATCGCTGGCCAACACCCCCATCGGACCATCGCGAACCCGCGCACCGGCAGCCGTAGGTCGCTCGCTGCGGGGCACCGGATAGACGCCTGCTCACAGCGGACTCGCCGAGGTGTGCTCCGACATCGGCTCGACGGCCGGGGGAGACTGGTGCCATGAGTCACCCCACGCCCGTGGACGACGACGAACGAGAGGTGGATTACCGCTTCACCCTCGCCAATGAGCGCACCTTTCTGGCTTGGATACGGACGGCACTGGGTCTGCTGGCGGGCGGTGTGGCGGTGCACGAATTGGTGCGGCCGTTCCGGCATCACGGGCTGCGCACGGCGGTGGGGATGAGCTGCATCGTGCTCGCGATCACCATCGCGGTGGGCGCGTACGGACGCTGGCGGCAGGTGACGGCCGCCATGCGGCGCGGTGAACCGCTGCCGCGCACGGTCATGGTGCCCATCCTGTCGGCGGGCATCGCCGTCATCTCGGTGCTGTCGGGTATCGGAATGCTGTTGTCGTGAGCGGAGTTCCGACGACCGAACAGGGCCTCCAGGCGGAGCGGACCGCCCTGGCGTGGTGGCGCACCGTGGTGGCCGCCATGGCGAATGTGGTCCTCCTGCTGCACGCGGCCGCGGTCAGCGGTTGGCGGCCCGCGGCCGTCGCCCCGGTGGCCGCGGCCTTCGCGCTCGTTCTGGTGGTGGCGGTCGGGGTGCGCCGCGCGCACATCCTGCACACCCGCCCCCGGGCGAACTGGAGCGACGGCCGGTTCGCGGTGGTCGTGGTATCCCTCGCCATCATCGCGGTCACCTGCGTGGTGGCGGTGTTCACCCTCGGCCTGTCGCGGCTCGAACCGTGAGCCGAGCCCTGCGTTCCGCCGGTGCTTTCAGCCAGTGGCTTCAAGCGCAGCGGCGTGTGCCTGACCAGTGGCAGCGGGTCCAGGTACGTCCGCCCGCGCCGCAGTCCCCAGTGCAGGCACACTCCGGGGCAGCCGTGGTCGCCGCGCTCCAGGACGCCGAGCGCGCTCCCGCGCGTCACTCGCCGTCCCGCCGCCGTGGTGGCCCGTACCGGCTCGTAGGTCGTGCGCAGGCCGCCCGCGTGGTCCACCGACACCACGGGCTTGCCCGCCACCGTTCCGGCGAAAGCCACCACTCCGTCGGCCGCGGCGAGCACCGGTTGCCCGGCGGCACCGGCCAGATCCACCCCGCGATGACCGGATAGCCAGTCGTGCTCCGGATTGTCGAAACCCCGCACGACCGCCGGACGCGGACGCAGCGGCCAGTCGAACGCGTCCTTCGGCGTGGCCGATACGGTAGGCGATACCGCGGCGGTCAGCACGAGCCAGCCGAGGACGACCCGGCTCAGTACGAGCCGGTGGAGAGCGACCCGGCTCAGTACGAGCCGGTCGCGGGTGACCCGGCCCTGGCGGGGCGTTGCGATCCGATGCATGTATCCAGCGTCGTATCGGCAGGTCGGCAATGGAATCCCGGTATCGGCGAGTGTGGATGACACGCGCCGGTGTGAATATCCGTCTCTTCCCTCGCGGGACCCGATTTCTGTCTGACCCGTCACCCCCGTAGACTGGTCCAGCGGTTTGCGTACGCAGACCGACTTCGCGCGCCCGCATCGAGGGTCGCCGGCTGGTCCCATCGCGTTCCGCTGAACATCGATTGTTCAGCAGGTGCGTCGTGGGTTCCGGTGGCTGCGGGCGCCAGGGCAGAGATCGCCGATTTCTGCGTCAACCAGCGATAAGAGGAGATACGGGAGCCATGGCTGTCGTAACAATGAAGCAGCTGCTCGACAGCGGCGCGCACTTCGGTCACCAGACCCGTCGGTGGAACCCGAAGATGAAGCGGTTCATCTTCACCGACCGCAACGGCATCTACATCATCGACCTGCAGCAGACGCTGACCTACATCGACAAGGCCTACGAGTTCGTCAAGGAGACCGTGGCGCACGGCGGCACCGTCCTCTTCGTCGGCACCAAGAAGCAGGCCCAGGAGTCGATCGCCTCCGAGGCGACCCGCGTCGGCATGCCCTACGTGAACCAGCGCTGGCTGGGCGGCATGCTCACCAACTTCCAGACCGTGCACAAGCGGCTGCAGCGCCTCAAGGAGCTCGAGGCGATGGAGCAGACCGGCGGTTTCGAGGGTCGCACCAAGAAGGAAATCCTCATGCTCACGCGTGAGAAGAACAAGCTGGAGCGCACCCTCGGCGGCATCCGCGATATGGCCAAGGTGCCCTCGGCCATCTGGGTCGTCGACACCAACAAGGAGCACATCGCCGTCGGCGAGGCGCGCAAGCTGAACATCCCGGTCATCGCGATCCTGGACACCAACTGCGATCCCGACCTGGTCGACTACCCGATCCCGGGCAACGACGACGCCATCCG
>NZ_JASCXP010000281.1:0-9782 GCF_030010695.1 Nocardia sp. CC201C | reverse complement strand
TGTCCCGTTCCGCGCCGCTGCGCCTGGTCTACGTGCTCCCACCCCTGGACCGTCCCCAGTACCGGCCCGGGGGCAGCCGTCATCGGCAGGCCGCCGCCGCGCTCGACAGCGCCCGGCGCACCGCGCTCCGGTCCACGGCGGAGCTGGAGTCGACCGCTCCCCTCGACATAGTTGTCGACATCCGGCACGGCCACGCCGATCGGGAGCTGCTGGAACTGTCCCGGTCCGCCGATCTGATCGCTGCTCGGCGCCGCCGATATCGGCCTCTTCGCACATATGGTGCTGGGTTCGACCGCACTGCCCCACACGTCGGCCGCGACGCAGCACCGCACGCCGTGACGGACCCGGCAGCAGCTGCCGCCCGCTGTCCGAAGGTCAGCTGCCCGAAGGTCATTCGGTGCGGGCGCGCAACGCGCGAACGATCAGCACCACACACACCGCAACGGACAGCGTCGCAACGGCCGTGAGGGCCAGACGGGAGCCATCGTGCGAGGCAGGTCCCGGAGCGGGGCGCGTCCGAGTCAGCGAACGGGGCACCACCGCGGTGCCGACGGTGAGGGCGAGCGGGGCCGCGCCCGCCATCGGACTCGAACCCGAGCTCCCGACCCCCAGATGCCACAACCGGTAGTCGTCGGGAGCCGAGACAGCTTGTCCGGGGGCGAGATTCGCCCACGGTCGGCGTGGCTCGATCCGCACCACATGCGTCATGCCGTCGGGTACCGGGGGATCGTCGGGCACGGTGGGAATGACCACCTCGCCCGTCCTCGTCAGCAGGCACAGCATGGGAGTGGCCGGACCGTCGTCGACCGAGACGTCCGCGACATAGGCCGTCATCGGCCGCTCCTCCCCCACGGGCGCAAACTGTTCCTCCGTAGCGGCGCTGTTCATGGCACACCCCTGATATCGAAAAACACTCCTGTAAACGAGGATTCGGCAGACAGAGCGAATCCGACAGAGTAGTTCGGCACTCGATTCCGGCGCACCAACGCCGCGCAGGGCCGAAAGTCCCGCCCGCACCCTCGTTTCGGCCCTGCCCCACCACCGCTGCGGCGGCGGACACTCACGCCATGAGGCATAAACGAGTCGCGGACGTCATGACCCAGGACGTGATCACGGTGCCGGTGGACATGCCCTTCCACGGCATCGTTCGCACCATGGCCGAACACGGGGTCAGCGGCGTCCCGGTCATCGACGCACACCGCCGGGTGGTCGGCATCGTCACCGAGGCCGATCTGCTCGGCCGCCGAGCGGGCGTGGCACCCGTCTCCGCCTGGCAGGCCCTGCGCCGCAGACTGTTCACGCAACGCGGCACCGGACGCACGGCCGCGGACCTGATGAGCGCGCCCGTGGTAGCGGTGGACGCCGGGGCCCGGCTCACCACGGCGGCCGCCCTCATGGCCCGCCAACACGTGAAGCGCCTACCCGTACTCGGCCCCGACCGGGTGCTGCGCGGCATCGTCAGCCGCAAGGACCTGCTCAGCGTGTACCGCCGCCCCGACTCGGAACTCGCCGCGGAAGTCCGTGACGAGGTGCTGCGCCGCGCGATGTCCGTACCCCACTCCGCGGTTTCCGTCACGGTCGACCAGGGTGTGGTCACCCTGAGCGGAACGGTGGAGCGCGGCAGCATGATCGAGATCATCAGGGTGCTCACCGCCGCCGTCGACGGCGTGGTGGACGTCGTCACCGATCTCACCGCGGAGATCGACGAAACCCGACCGGAAACCACGATGGAGAGCACCGGCCCCGACGGCACCCTCACCCGTAACCCCTGACCACCGCGGTGACGGGCATCGGCACGGCCCCGCCCGCCACCGGGCGCCGTCAGCGCGACGGCACGATCACGCCGTAGTGGCCGTCGTAGCGGTGGTAGACGACGCAGCCGCGGCCGAGGTCGGGGTCGCGGTAGAAGACGAACGGCCAGCCGGTGACCTCCAGGCGGTCGATGGCGCCGGGGAGGTCGGTGACGATCGCGGGGGCCAGGCTGATCATGACCGGGGTGTTGCCGCGGGCGACGTCGTCGGGGCGGGGATCCAGCTGGGCCAGGCGGAAACCGGCGTCGTCGGCGTGGTAGAGCACGCTGTCCTGGCCGGTGCCGGATTCGACGAAGAGGTGGAAATCGTAGTCCAGCAGGTCCATCTCGGCGGCGGCCCCGTCGCAGGTTTCGGTGCCGAGGGCATAGGACTTGCGGCGCAGCACCTCTCGCTCCTCCACCGGGCGCGGGAAATAGGGCAGCGGGGTCCGCGCGGACGCGCCGTGTCGCCACTCGTGCGGCCGGGTGGGCGTCCGGCGGTGGCGCACCGCCTCCCAGTTCCGGGTCAGGCGCAGCAGCCGGGCACGCAGCCGATCCGCCAGCAGGTCCACCGCCTCCCGGGTCGACGCCGCCCGCACCTGGACCCGGACCGGGCGGCCCTGCATATTCACATTCGCCTGTGCCACCACCGCTTCCGACACCGCCGGATCTCGGTGGCCGGTGAGCCGCACCCGCGCGGCGAGTACCGGTTCGGGCGCGAACGTCAGGGCGTGCCCGACCTTCTCCCGGGCGTAGGCCGCCCCCGCGGCCGAGACGTGGTGACCGACCGACACCGTCAGCATCGACTCCGGCTCCGTTGAACGCTGCAGCAACATCGCAGAACCTCCTTGTCAGGCACTGTGCCATCGCGATCGGCACCTGCGGAGGGCCTTTGGTCACCAGGCGGCGACCCGTTCGACCATCCCCGCCGCACGGCGCGCCCCCGGCGCGACTGCTGACCGAGGACCCGCCGCGCGATTCCGATATCCCCTATCGCGATGACGTCGCGGCGGGCGAGCGTGGAGGTGCCGACGACGGAAGGCGGAGTCATGGCGCGATCGTCACATGTGGGCATTCGGGCGCGGGTCGCCCGCGCATCGCAGATCGGCCGGGTGCTGTGGAGCAGCGAAACCAGCTGGCTCGGAGACGCTTTGACGGTCCGCGAATGCGGGTCGCTGCGCTGCCGACTGCACTGCGCGGCCGGACTCGACCAGTGCCCACATCACCAGGCTCTGGAACACCCGCTGCCGGAACGCATTCGCGAAGTGCTAGAACAACTCGGTCCCACCTTCGTCAAGCTCGGGCAGATGCTGGCGCTGCGCCCCGACTACCTCCCGCTCCCCTACGCCCAGGCCCTGCAACGCCTGCACACGCACGCGGTGCCCTTCGACGCCGCCGCGGCCCGGCAGACGGTCGAACTCGAACTGCGCGCCCCGCTGCGTCGGCTCTTCCGCGACTTCGAACCCGAACCGTTCGCCGCGGCCTCCCTCTCCCAGGTCCACCGCGCCACGCTGCCAGGCGGCAGGCGGGTGGCGGTGAAGGTGCAGCGGCCCGGGGTGAACGAACTGGTCGCCCGCGACCTGGCCCTGCTGCGGTGGATGGCCGGATCCATCGAACGCCATCGCCCCGGCGCACTGGCCTTCCGCCCCACCGACGCGGTCGACGAGCTGGCCGCCTACACCACCCGGGAGCTCGACTTCCGCCGCGAGGCAATGGTTTCCGAGCAGATCCGCCGCAACAGCGCCGCCGACCACCGGTTCGTGGTGCCCGCGGTGCACCGGCAGCTCAGTACCTCGCGAGTGCTGACCACCGACCTCATCGACGGTCTGGAACCCGCACCCGCCGCGGAACTGACGGCGGCGGGCATCGATCCGGAGAAGGTGTTGGCCGCCGGGGCCAGCTGGATGGTGCGGCAGCTGTTCACCGACGGGCTGTTCCACGCCGATCCGCATCCCGGCAATATCCTGCTGCTGCCCGACAACCGCGTGTGCCTGCTCGATTTCGGCATGTTCGGCCGCCTCGACCGTGTGCAGCGCCGCCGCATGGGACTCATGCTGCTGGCCCTCATCGGTGGCGACTACGCCTCGGTCGGCACCCAACTGCTGCGCATGTCCACCCTGCGCCCCGGCGCGGATCCGCGCGGCTTCCGCGATGCCGTGGCCGATCTGGTGGAGGACTGGTATGAGGCGGAGACCGGCATGACCGCGGCCCAACTGCTGCTGCGAGATCTGGGACTCGGCGGCAGTTTCGGCATCGTCTTCCCGCGCGAACTCATGCTGCTGTGCCGATCGCTGGTCACCCTGGAGTCGACGGCGCGGGTGATCCGCCCCGATCTCGACCTGTCGACGCTGCTGCGGCCCCTGCTGCCGCAACTGCTGCTGGCGCTGCTGCCCACCCCGGCCAATCTCTGGGCCACGCTGCGCGAACAGCGCATCGACTATCTCGCCCTCGCCCTCGATATGCCCGATCTGCTCGTCGACCTCGCCGATACGCTGCGGCACCGAGGAGTGCTGGATCAGCTCACCGCCGCGGTCGCGCCTCCGCCGCCGCGTAGCTGGCTGCCCGCCGTCGCGACGCTGGCGGGCGGCGGCTGGCTGCTGCGCGGAGTGCGGCCGCATTGAGAACAGCCGCGTCGAGAACGGCAGTACCGAGAACGGCAGCACCGAGAACGGCAGCGGTGAGCACAACCGCGGTGAGAACGGCAGCGGTGAGCACAACCGCAGTGAGCACAACCGCACCGAGAACGCCCGTACGCGAACGGGATCCGCGCCGTTCGGGGACGCCGTTCGGGGACGCCGTTCGGGGACATTGGTCCCGGTCGGCGCGGGCAGGACGCCTCTCCCGAGTGCGCCGCCCACGCGCGACGCTGTTCCCATGGCAAGTCGAACACCGCGTATCGCGATTCTGTACGCAACCGCAGCGGGTTCCACCCGTGGGGTCGCCGAATTCCTCGGCGCGCACCTGTCCGCGCGCGGAGCCGCGGTCGAAGTCACCTCCGTGACGCAGGCGCCCGAGCTGGCCCATTTCGACGCCGTCGTGCTGGGCAGTGCCGTGCGCAATACGGATCTGCTGCCGACGATGCACGAGTACGCGCGCACTCATCGGGACGCGCTGGAGAGCCGCCCGACGTGGCTGTTCGCCGTGGGTCTCGCCCCGGCGCTGCGCGGTCCCGTCGGACGCTGGTTCGCCGGACAGTGGGCGGGCAAGCTGGCCTCGATCGGCACCTCGATGGGTGTCGTGGGCAGCCGCACCTTCGCCGGTCGGATGGACCGCGACGGCGTGCCGCTGTGGGTCCACCTCATCTATCTGGCGATGGGCGGCGGCCGCTACGGCGATCTGCGCGACTGGGACGACATCCGCCGCTGGGCCGACACCATCGCCGATTCCCTTCGGCTGCCGTCGATTTCCGCCAACCCGACACACCAGTGAGATGATCACCATGTACGCACGCGATATCCTCACCCGCCCGGTCGTCACCGTCGGACCGCAGGTCACCGTCCGCGCGGCGGTCGCCCTGCTCACCGGCCACGGCTTCGCCGCACTACCCGTCGTCGACGACGAGGGCCGAGTGGTGGGCATGTTCTCCGAATCCGACGCACTGGGTGTCACCTCGCATCTGGACACCGCCATCGTCGAGGCCGTCATGGCGGTACCCGCCGAGGTCGTCACGCCCGGCACCGATATCTCCGCCATCGCGTCGCGCATGCTCAGCGGGCAGTTGCGGTCCATGCCGGTGGTCGAGCACGGCCTGCTGGTCGGCATCGTCGCCCGCAGCGATCTACTGCGCGCGCTCATTCGTGACGAGACCACCGTCGAGGCGCGCGTGCGCGCCCTGCTCGACGACTACGCGGGCAGCCGCCGCGCCTGGTCCATCGAGGTCACCGACGGTCAGGTGGTCATCCGCGGACTGTTCGCCGACGCCAGCGAGCAGAGTGTGGTGGCGGCCCTGGCGCGCACCGTCGCGGGGGTGGACCGGGTGGAGTTGATCGACGACGCGGCCGTGGTCACCGATCGCTGAACCGGTCGCCGCCGACCGCACCGACCGTTCGAGGCCGCCGAGTCGCCGCCCTCGTGGCCCCGGCACACACCGGCCGAACGGTGCCGGTCGTCGGCACCAATAGTCGTCGGCCCAATAGTCGTCGGCGCCAATACTCGGTACCGAAGGACCGGGCAGCGAAAGACTATTCGGCCGACAAACCCCGATCCGGACAGTTCCCCGAGCCATCGTGAGGTGCGAGCCATCGTGGGGTGCCATCGTGAGGTGCCATCGTGCGGTCCGGGCGACTCCCGAGCCATCGTGAGGTCTGTGTGTGTGAGGTCCGTCAGCCAGCGTGAGCCCGTCAGCATGAGCCCGTCAGCATGAGGTCTGTCAGCGTGTGGTCTGTCAGCGTGTGGTCTGTCAGCGTGCGATCTGTCAGCATGCGATCTGTCAGCGTGCGATCTGTCAGTGGAAAGTCAGGGTTTCGGTCAGCGGTCGCCGCGCGGTCAGCGGCGGACGCTCCCCCTCGGCGACGCTGCCCACTCGGATCACCACCTGCGGCAGGGCCGAATGCGGCAGCAGGTCGGCGATGGCCCGGCGCGCGGCGGGCAGTTCGGTCACGTGCGTGAGGGCACAGGTCGCCAGGTCGTGCGCGGTGCACTCCAGCAGCACGGCCGAGAGCGCCTCCCCGGTGTGCAGCCAGCGCAGCAGGGTGTCGTCGTGGGAGCTCAGCACCACCAGTCGCGCGTGGTCGATGGCGGTGCGGCGCGGTGCGTGCTCGGGATGCCGGAACGACCGCGCGACGCCGACGCGGGCCTCTTCGCCCACGGTGGGCAACGCCTCCGGCGGAACGCCCGACGACATACCGGAATGCCCGGCCCACCAATCCAGTTCCGACCGGTACTGCATGTCGTAGCGGCGGGCGGCGGTGGCGTGCCGGGACAGTTCGATCAGCTGGGAGCGGGCGTTCTCGTCCAGCACGTCCAGGGCGAGATCGTGCGGGGAGGCCAGGCCGCGCAGGGTGGGCGACAGGGCGACCCACCCCTGCGGCTCGGCCAGCGGTAGCCGATCGGTGTAGCGGCGGGCCATGGCCTCCGCCCGCGCCGTCACCGCCACGGGCGGATCCGGCCAGGCGTGGAAGCGCAGCGTGGCCAGCCGCTCCGGATGTTCGGTCTCCGGGAGCCGGACCACATCGGTGTGCCAGCCGCGGGCGGCGAAGGCGAGCCGGGCGTGATGCAACTCGGCGCCGCAGCTCATCGCCCACTGGCGATGGTGCGGATCGGTGGCTGGCAGGCGGCGGTCGACATCGCCGTACAGGTGCAGATTGTGCCCGTCGAAGATCCAGCGCCAGGGCTGGGTGTTGTGGACGGACGGGGCGCGAGCGGCGAGCTCCAGCGCCGCTGTCACCGTCGACCGATCGGGAACGGTTGCCGTCGTGGGGAAATCGCTGCTGCTCATAATGGTGAGTCTGGTCGCCTCCGGGAGCGGTCGGTACCGCCCTTCCGCCCCCAGCGGTGGGTCCATGGTCACTTCACGAGATCACGACTTGCCATTGCGCGCCGCGATCATGGTGGTCACGATCGCGGTGATGGCGATGAGCAGTGCGATGAGCACCGCCGCGGTGGGCCAGTCCATTGTCTCACTCCTTTCGAGGGCGGTAGTCGGATCCGGCGAAACCCGTTGGCCGCCTACCGTTCACCATGCGCCACCGCCCCGGTCGACAGCAGGGCCGAACGGCACCGCCGCGAGTGACTTCAGCGGGCTGTGCGCATCTCCTCCGATCGGATGGGCACCTCGCCGTCGGCGCCGAAGGTGCGGCCGTGCTTGTGGGCGTTGCGTTCGAAGAGTCGGAAGAGGGGGGTGGTGGCGAAGGTGGTGACGAGGGCCATGAGGGCGAGGATGGTGTAGAGGGCGGGGGTGATGAGGCCCGCGGTGAGGCCGATATTCAGCAGAATGAGTTCCATCAGGCCGCGGGCGTTGGCGAGCGCGCCCATCGAACCGGCTTCGCGCCAGCTCATGCCCTGGTAGCGGGCGGCCAGGGTGACCGCGCCGAATTTGCCGCCGAACGAGACCACCAGTACGGCGACGGCCGTCAGCAGGACCGATGGCTCGAGGATCAGGCTCAGTTCGGTATTGAGGCCGGAGAAGATGAAGAACGCGGGTAGCAGCAGATACGACACCAGCGGTTCGGTGCGGGCGCGCACCTGATCGAGCAGGCGGCCGCGCGGCATGGCGATACCGGCGACGAACGCTCCGAACACCGAGTACACGCCGACCAGGTCGGTGAACCAGGCGCACAGCAGCACCACCGTGAGCATGACGATCAGCGGTGCGGTCGCCACGGCGTCGCCGTGCGGGTCGCGGTCCGCCCAGCCGTTGAGCGGTGCCAGCGCACGCCTGCCGACGGTCAGCATGAACACCACGAACCCCACGCCGCCGCCCACCGCGATCAGCGCACCCGCCGCATCACCCCGGGTACTGGCCACGACCGCGGCCAGCAGCACCCACGCGCAGGCGTCGTCGGAGGCGGCGCAGGCCAGCGCCATGGTGCCGATGCGCGTGCGGTGCAGCCCGGAATCGTGAATGATCCACGCCAGCATCGGAAACGCGGTGATGGCGACCGCGGCGGCCAGGAACAGCGCCGCCTGCCAGGATGCGATCTCGTCGGTGAAGTAACCGCCACGGGCGGCCAGCACCAGTCCCGTCGCCCCGCCCAGCAGCATCGGCACCGCCACCCCGGCGGTGGCGGTGGCCCCCGCCACTCGGACGTGCGCGCCGAGAATGTCGGTCTGGAAGGCCGAGCCGACCAGGAACATGTACAGCACCAGCCCGAGCTGCCCGACGACGTAGATGACGCCGAGCGACGGATGGGTCACGGTCTCGCCGCCGATGGCGATGGTGGTGGGGAACAGCCACCGCTGCGCGGCGGGCCACACCGCGCCGAGCACCGAAGGGCCGAGCAGGAATCCGGCGGCCATGATGGCGACCACCTGCACCTGTCCCAGCGGTCGGCACACCAGCCACACCAGCCGGTACACCACCAGAATGACGGCCATCTGCACGAAGAAGTGCATGGACAGCTCCAGCAGGGAGGGCATGACCGGGCTGTCCTTCACTCGAATTCGGCGGCGTCGCCGCGGGTGAGCAGTACGGTATCGGGGGCGACGCGCGTACAGCGCAGTCCCGCCCGCCGCGCCTCGGCACGCAGGGCGGCCAGGTCGTAGTCCGCCCACGGCATGGGGGTCTGCACCGTCCGCAGCACCGTGTTCCGGTGCAGCAGCCGGTAGGTCAGCGTCCACCGCGCCGGGCCGCCCGGCTGCCGCGACGGTTCGTCCTCGCTACCGCGGCTCCAGACTTCGATGTGGTTCTCCCCCACCGGAACTCGCGCGATCCGGGTCAGGGCGGGAGTGGGCGGCGCGGTCTCGTCGAGCAGTTCGACGACGGCGGGAGCTCCGGGAGCCAGCCGCTCACCGAGCGTGGTCAGCAGCCGGGTCCGATCGGCGGCGGGCAGGTGGCCGAGTACGCCGTAGACGACGGCCCCGCCCAGCCGGACCGGAAAGGCCAGCGCGCTCACCGGATCGGCCACGATGGTGACGCGATCGGTCAGTCCGCGCACCGCGATCCGGGTGGCCAGCGCGATCCGCATGGCCGCCGACGGCTCCACCGCGATGACCTTCGCGTCCGGCACCGCGTCGGCGACCGCCGCGGTGGACAGCCCGGTGCCCGCGCCGATGTCCAGGATCGGGCCCAGGTCGGGCCGGGCCCGCCGCAGCGCGGCCGCCAGCACCGGCCCCTTGCGCGCCCACAGCGGCGCCGCGACCAGGTCGTAGAACTCGGCGGTGGCGGCATAGGGGTCGATCACCGCGCGTACTCCATCAGCCAGACCGGGGTCGGTCCCGGCAGAGTGCGGGCGGACAGCCGCCGCAGCCCGGCCGCCGCCGCCAGTTCGTCGAGCTGTTCGCTGGTGCGTTCGCGCCCGCCGAACAGGACCAGCAGGCGCAGATCCATGGCGGT
>NZ_JASCXP010000280.1:0-9799 GCF_030010695.1 Nocardia sp. CC201C | reverse complement strand
TCAGGAACTGGCCGCGGCGACCCTGGGCGCGAACCGCTGGCAGACGTTCTGGCGCATCACGCTGCCCGCCATCCGGTGGGGCCTCACCTACGGCGTGGTGCTCACGGTGGCGCGGGCGCTGGGCGAGTTCGGTGCCGTGCTGATGGTCTCCACGGCGCTGCCCGGCCAATCGCAGACGCTCACGCTGCTCGTGCACGACCGATACAACGACCACAATGTCTTCGGCGCGTACTGCGCGGCGACCCTGCTCATGGGCATCGCCTTCGTCGTCCTTCTCCTGATGACTCTCCTCGAACGTAAGCGGGACTCTGCCTCATGATCACCGTGACCGGTGCGAACAAGCGCTACGGCTCGTTCGCCGCACTCGACAATGTCAGCATCGACATTCCCTCCGGGGAGTTGACCGCGCTGCTGGGGCCGTCCGGGTCGGGCAAGTCCACGCTGCTGCGGTCCATCGCGGGGCTGGAATCCCTGGACACCGGGGTGGTCACCATCGCCGGACGCGATGTCACCCGGGTGCCGCCGCAGAAGCGCGATATCGGGTTCGTCTTCCAGCACTACGCGGCGTTCAAGCACATGACCGTGCGCGACAATGTGGCGTTCGGGCTCCAGATCCGCAAGCGGCCCAAGAGCGAGATCGCCAAGCGGGTGGACGAACTGCTCGAGATCGTCGGACTGGACGGTTTCCAGCACCGCTATCCGGCGCAGCTGTCGGGCGGTCAGCGCCAGCGCATGGCCCTGGCGCGGGCGCTGGCGGTGGAGCCGCAGGTGCTGCTGCTGGACGAGCCGTTCGGCGCGCTCGACGCGAAAGTCCGCACCGATCTGCGCAAATGGCTGCGGCGGCTGCACGACGAGGTGCACGTCACCACGGTGCTGGTCACCCACGACCAGGAGGAAGCCCTCGATGTGGCGGACAAGATCGCGGTCATGAACCGCGGCCGCATCGAACAGATCGGCACCCCCGAGGACGTCTACGACCGCCCCACCAACGAATTCGTCATGTCCTTCCTCGGTGATGTGGCCAAGCTGAACGGACATCTGGTGCGGCCGCACGACATTCGCGTCGGTCGCGACCCCAGCATGGCGCTGGCCAGCCACGAGGGCACGGCGGTGTCGGCCGGGGTAACCCGCGCCAGCGTCGAACGCGTCGTCCACCTCGGCTTCGAGGTGCGCGTGGAACTGAAGAACGCCGCCACCGGCGACCTGTTCACCGCCCAGGTGACCCGCGGCGACGCCGAGGCGCTCCACCTGGCCGCCGGGGAAACCGTCTACGTCCGCGCCACCCGCCTCCCGGACCTGCCCGCCGAGTGAGATCGCACTGCCCTACGGCGTCGAATCAGCGAGTGGGCGTACCGAATTCGAGGTGGCGCCGGATCAGCTCACGGAGTGAGCGGACGGTTCGACGTAGCGCCAGACGGGTAGGAGTTCCTGTTCGTCGAGCGGGGTGGCGTCGGTGTGCACGGTGGTGCGCAGGCGGTCCAGGGCGGCGGCGGTGTCCAGGCCCGCGCCGATCAGGACCAGGTTGGTCGCTCTGGGCTCGTGGCGGGGCCAGGGGGTGGGCTCCACGACGATATGGCGGCCGACCATGTGCAGGATGAACTTGCGCTGGTCCTCGGGGACGGCGAACGCGATGGTGCCCTTCGCGCGGAACAGGCCCGAGGGCGGGTTCTCGAAGAAGTCGACGAGGGCGCGCGGATGCAGGTCGGTGGTACTGGTGAAGGAGATGGTGTCGTAGCCGTCGTGCAGGTGGCGGTGATCGTGGTCGTCGCAGTCGTGCTGGTCGTCGTGCGCGGCAGCGAACAGTTCGTCGAAGCTGAGCTGCTCACCGACGCGGGGGCGGCGCGCCTCGCGGTCCGGGGTGTCGACCAGTAGGCCCGGATCGATGCGGCCGTGCGCGGTGGAGTAGACCGGGGCCGGGTCGGCCAGGGCGCGAATCTCGGCGAGCAGTCCGTCGAGCGTCGCCGCCGGGACCCGGTCGGCCTTGTTCACCACCACCAGATCCGCCATGCGCAGGTGGGTGGCGAGTTCCGGGTGCTGGGCGCGGGACTGCGGAAAATGCTCGGCGTCCACCAGCTCCACCAGTCCGCCGTAGCCGATGCGCGGGTTCTCGCTGTTGACGATCATGCGGATCAGATTGCGCGGCTCGGCCAGCCCGCTGGCCTCCACGACGATCACATCGATCCGCGCGCGCGGCTGCGCCAAGCGGTCGAAGAGACCGTCCAGCTCGCTCACATCCACCGCGCAGCACACACAGCCGTTGCCCAGCGACACCATGGCATCCACCTGGCCCGCCACCAGCATGGCGTCGATGTTCACCGCGCCGAAATCGTTGACCACCACCCCGATTCGCAACCCGCGATTGTTGCGCAGCAGGTGGTTGAGCAGCGTCGTCTTACCGGCCCCCAGAAATCCGGCCACCACGAGAACAGGAATACGCCCAGCCACCCGACCACCCTACCGGGGGCGCGGATCGGGCCGCCGTGAAGTGGTCGCAGCACGGGCGAAACGTGGCGGCAACACCGGACTCCTACGGTGTGCGGCAGTAGGAGCGAAGGACGGAGGTGTGCCGTGCGCTTACGGGATCTGCTCGGCGCGCCGCAATTGCGGATGGACCTGCTGCACGGTGACGCGGCGGCGCTGGAGCGCGCGGTGGATCGGGTGTGCGTGACCGATATGCCGGACCCGCGGCCGTTCGTGACGGCCGGAGCCCTGGTGTGCACCGGCCTGGTGTGGCGGAGTTCCCCGGCGGACGCGGACCGCTATATCGGCCTGCTGGCCCGTGCCGGAGCGGTCGGCGTCGTCGCCGGACAGGCCCTGCACGGCTACGTCCCCGACGATGTGGTCGCGGCGTGCGTCCGCCACGACCTGCCGCTGCTGTCGGCCCCGCAGAGCGCGCCGTTCAGCCGGATCATCGAGTACATGGCCGAGCAGGCCGCCGAAACCCGCTGGCAGCGTGAGCGGTTCGGGCTGCGTCGGCTGATGTCCGAGGCCGCCGGGGGTGCCGACATCGGCGATCTGCTGGCGGAAGTGGCGGCGGAGCACGGATTCTCGGCCTGGCTGCTCACCGCCACCGGCGCGGTCGTGGCGGGTACCGCGCCGCTGCGCGACGACGAGATGGATCGCATCCTGCCCACCGCCCTGACCGCGCCCCGACTGCCTGCCATCGCCCCCGGCGGGATCACGGTGCACCCGGTGGGCGATCGCGGCGGTGACCGGATCGCGGCCTGGTACCTCATGGTCCGCGCCGCCGCCGACGCCGACCCGCACGGCATCCAGACCGTGGGCGCCGACCTGGCCGCCGTCGCGGAACTCTATCGGGCGCGCCGGGCCGAGCACCTGCGCGCCACCTGGGACGTCGCCGACCGTACCGTCGACCTCACCGCCGCACCGGCGACCGGACCGTGGGTCACCCTGGTATGCGACCTGTGCGTCACCTCCCGGGCCGACACCACCCCCGGTATCGGCGAACGGCGGTCACCTGCCGCCGCGCGGGTCAACCGAAGTGCGATCGGTGCCGTGACCGCGACCGCGGCGAGGTCTGGAGCGCCGGCGCACGGGAATGCCGCCGACGCCGCGTCCGCGACCGTCGCTCCCGATCATGTCGCGATCGCGGTCGAGGGGGCGGTTGTACGAGGGGCGGCCGCATCAGCGACCACACCCTCGGATTCGGAGGGTGCGGTGCCCGTCGCGAGGGCGGCGGTCGCGGCGTCTTCGGCGGGAACCGTGCTCACGGCCGCGCGCGGGATGATCGGGGCTGGGGGCAATCGGGCGGGGCAGGTCGTCGAAGCCGATCGATGGCCGCTCACCGCCGATTCGGCTGTCATGACGGATGCTGCCGCGCGGTGTGCGACCGACCCGACCACCGTGGCTGCCGCGGGATCTTCGGCTGGAATTGTGCACGCGGCCGCGCGCGGGATGATGGGGGCTGGGGGCAATCGGGCGGGGCAGGTTCTCGAAGCCGAGCGCCGACCGCTCACCGCCGATTCGGACCGGCTGGCCGGGGCGGCACCGGTTCCGGCGGCTGCCGTGGCGGATGCTGCCGCGCGGTGCGCCACCGCCTCGACCATCGGGGCCGCTGCTCGCACTCCGCCGGGGCAGCCCACCGTGCCGCCACCGACTCGCGACACACTGCGCGCCGCGCTGCATGATGTGCTGCCCGGAATCGTGACCGGTATCGACCGGGGCGGTCGCGTCATCGGGTACGTGCCGGGGAGCGAGGCGGAGGTGGCGGTGCTGCTGCGCCGGGGGTTCGGGCGGCTGCGCCCGGTGCTGGGTGGCGCGGGGATCGGGATCGGGGTCAGTGCGCCGCAGGGTGCGGAGGCGCTGTCCGGGGCATTCGCGGCGGCCGCCGCCGTCGCATCGGCGGAGGCGGGGGAGGCCAGCGTGCGCATTGCCGATATCGACAGCGCGGCAGGGCTTTTCACCGCGATACCCGATCAGTTGCAGCGCCGGTTCGCCGAACGGGTGCTGGGGCCGGTGGTCGAGTACGACCGCAGGACCGGCGCGGGACTGGTGCGCACCCTGGAGGTGTTTCTCGGATGCGAGGGCTCCTGGCGGCAGGCGGCGGAGCGCATGCATCTGCATCTGAATACGGTGCGCTACCGCATCGGCCGGGTCGAGGAGCTGACCGGGCGGGACCTCGGGCGGCTCGACGACCGGCTCGACCTGTACCTGGCGGTGCGGACGCTCGGCGGTCACACCGCCCCGGTGTAGACGTCCCAGGCGATTCCGGCATCCGGCGCTCCTTCCCGCAGCACGCTGGCCTGGATCAGCCCATACGGCCGATCGTCGGCGTGGAACACCTCACCGGCGTTCTCCACCCCGAATCGCTCCAGGTCGTAGGCGAAGTGGTGTTTGTTCGGCGCGGACATGCGAATCTCCGCCAGGCACGGATACGCCTCCAGCGCCGCCTTCCCCATCTCGAACAGCGTCTGCTGCAACGCCTTCGAATGCAGGGTGGCGAACGTCTCGATCATGACCGCGCGGATGCCGTCGTAGGCGGCGTCCCAGTCCTCGGGCGCGGTGGCGAAACGCCAGCGTGCCACCAGGCTGGTCGCCAGAATCCGGTCCGCGGCGGGCTCGAGCACCGTGTACGGATCGGTCAGAAAGCCCGCGAACTCCGATCCGGTGGATTTGAGGATGACCAGATCCTTCACCCCGCCGATCACCCACTCCCGCCGCTCGGAGCCGCTGCCGCGCACCGTGATCGCGGCGATCCGCACCTCCGGCCCCACTCGTGTCCAGGTGTGGTCGTGCCCGCTGCCGCCGACCGGAACCCGCTGCCACGCGTACTCCTCGATCTCGATACGCGCCGAATCCACCGGTTCGATGTCGTCCACGAAATGCCGGGCCAGCGCCAGACCGTAGTCCTCGATACTGCCGTCGCCGTGCTCCTTGGCGTAGGCGTAGACGGTCTGCTTCTGCGTGTCGGTGGGCAGCACCGCACCCTGATCGCCGACCGTGTGCGCCGGATCGAACGCACCGCGCAGACACGACGAGACGTTCAGGTCGCGGATCTCGTGCCGGGCGGTGTCCCGGTAGATGCGCACCACCCGGTTCTCCGCCTTGCCGTACTGATGCGGGCCGAGCACGATCTTTCCGGACGATGCGGTCACGGGCGGCTCCCTCGGTCGATGGACATCCTGATCCCACTCTGGCGCATGTCGCGTCCCGCGAGCACTGGTTGCCGAGACAAAATGCGGCGTGTCCGCCGCGGCCGATTAGGCATATCGGACAAACCCGCGAACGCCGCCGAGTGTCTAGCGTGATCTCACCTGCCGTATCGCAAGGAGTACCGATGACCTCGCCCCATCCCGTCGACATCCGGCTGCCGTGGACACGGCTGCTGGCCTTCGGCATCCAGCACGTCCTGATCATGTACACCGGATGTGTCACCGTCCCACTGGTATTCGGCGCGGCGGCCGGACTCGACCAGGCCACCATCGGACTGCTCATCAGCGCCGACCTGCTGGTCGCGGGCTTCATCACCATGGTGCAGAGCCTCGGGGCCGGACGGTTCGTGGGCGCGCGGCTGCCCATCATCTGCGGCGCCACCTTCGTGGCCATGTCGCCGATGATCCTCATCGCCAAGGAATACGGCCTACCCGCCGTGTACGGGTCCATGCTCATCGGCGGTCTGATCGGGCTGGCGCTGGCCTGGCCGTTCGCCATGATCGTGCGGTTCTTCCCGCCGCTGGTGACCGGCACCGTGCTCACCGTGGTCGGCATCTCGCTCATCGGCGTGGCGGGCGGACTGATCGTCGGCACCGATCCGGGCGACGCGGCCTTCGGCGATCCCGCCCGCATCGGGCTGGCCGCCGTGGTGCTGGTGATCGCGCTGGTCTTCACCTGCCTGGGGCGCGGCGTCTGGTCGCAGCTCGGCATTCTCATCGCGCTGGCCGTGGGCGTGCTCATGGCCGTACCCATGGGGCTGATCACGCTCGACGGGGTCGGGGCGGCGGACTGGCTCGGCATCCCGCGGCCGTTCCACTTCGGCGCACCGGAGTTCCCGCTCGCCGCGGTGGTTGCCATGACCATTGTGATCGCGGTGGTGTTCGCCGAGTCCACGGCGAGCATGCTCGCCATCGGCGAGATCACCGGGAAGAAGGTCGGGCGTGCGGAACTGGGGCGCGGGCTGGCCGGTGACGGGCTGTCGGCGGTGCTGGCCGGTGTGTTCAGTTCCTTCATCGACACCGTCTTCAACCAGAATGTCGGCGCGGTGGCGGCCACCCGGGTGTACAGCCGCTACGTGACGGCGGTCAGCGGTGCGCTGCTCATGATCCTCGGCATCGTGCCCCGCGTCGGCGCGGTGGTGGCGGCGGTGCCGAAACCGGTGGTCGGCGGCGTGGGCCTGGTGCTGTTCGCGACCATCGCCGTGATCGGCGTCAACACGCTGCGCAAGGCCGACCTGACCGACCGCGTCAACCTGACCATCGCCGCGACCGCCATCGGCGTCGGCCTGATCCCGGTGCTCACCGACGGCATGTTCGACCGCTTCCCATCCTCGGCGCAGATCCTCCTGGACAGCGGCATCTCCCTGGCGGCGGCAACCGTCTTCACCCTGAACCTGCTCTTCAACCACACCCGCCTGGGCGGATTCGCGCGCGGCGCGGCGGAGTCCACGCCACCGGCGGCGGAACCGCAGGACCCGGTGACGGCCTGAGCCGCGGGTCGGGCGCGAGCCCGAACACCGGCCGGACCCGCCGCCGCGATGGTCGAGAGCGCGGCTCGCCTCCGCGATCCCGCGGTGCGGGGTAAACGGTCGCGAGCGGTCGGTCAGCTCAGCCGCAGGCGTTGACCCACTCCGACATGCCGTCGGCGAAGCGCTGCCGCTTCCAGATGGGGACCTCGTGTTTGATGCGGTCCACCAGGTCGGCGCAGACGGTGAAGGCTTCGGCGCGGTGCGGGGCCGCCACCGCGACCGTGATGGCGAGGTCGCCGATGGTGAGGGGGCCGATGCGGTGCACGGCCGCCACCGGCAGGCCGCGTGCCTCGGCCACCTCGGCGCAGACCTGGCGCAGGAAGCGTTCGGCCTCGGGGTGGGCGGAGTACTCCAGCGCCGAGACCGATTGGCCGCCATCGTGATCGCGGACCTTGCCGGTGAACACCACGACCGCGCCGTGCTCCGGACCGGACACCGCCCGCTCCACCTCGTCGGGGTTCAGCGGCTGATCGCTGATCCGGGCCAGCAGGTCACTCATGGCTGCCTCCTCCGGCCACCTGGGCCAGCAGATGTTCGAGCAGTGGTTCCAGCACGGCGATGCCGTCCTTCACCCCACCCGGCGAACCGGGCAGGTTGACGATCACCGTGCGTCCGGCCAGCCCCGCGACGCCACGGCTGAGCGAGGCCAGCGGGAATTTCGCGGTGCCGCGCTGCCGGATCGCCTCCGCCACTCCCGGCAGTTCGCGATCCAGCACCTTCAGCGTCGCCTCCGGGGTGGCGTCGGTGGGCGAGGCCCCCGTCCCGCCGGTGCTGATCACCAGCGCGGGTTCTTCCGACAGCGCGTCCGACAGGCCGTAGGCGATATCGGTGTCGGCGTACACCAGCGGCCCTCGCACCGAGAAACCAAGCCCGGCAAGCCATTCCACCAGCCGTGGCCCGGTGGTGTCGGTCCGTGTGCCCGCCGCCGCCCCGGTGGAGGCGACGAGAACCGCAGCCCGGCGGCCCGCGCCGAACGCATCCGCCCCGATGTCTCGCGTGGCGGCCCGTCGCGGGGTGCTCGTGTGCCGATCGCTCACCACGGGCGTTGGCGTCGATGTCTCCGCGGCCAGTTGTCCGGTGCCGGTCGGCGGGGCGGTCTCCGCGTCGGCTACGGCGGAAGTGCCGTCCGTCCCGCTGTTCGCGGTCCGGGCGGCCACGTGCGGGTCCGCGGCATCCGCGGTGGCGTCCGGCCGTTCCCAATGCCCGTGCTTCCCACCGTCTTTGGTGAGCAGGCGGATATCGTTCAGGGTGGCGGCCGGGTCCACGGCCTTGACCATGTCGTGCAGGGTGAGCCCGGCCACCGCCACGGCGGTGAGGGCCTCCATCTCGACCCCGGTGGGGCCCTTGGTTTTCGCGGACGCCTCGATGGTGATGCTGGCATCGGTGAAGTCGAAGCGCACATCCACCGAGGACAGGGCCAGCTGGTGGCACAGCGGAATGAGTTCCGACGTCTTCTTTGCCCCGTTGATTCCGGCGATGCGGGCGGTGGACAGCACATCGGCCTTGGGCATGTCGTCGGCCCGCACCAGCCGCACCACCTCGGGCGTGGTCCGCAGCTCACCGGCCGCCACCGCCACCCGCGTGGTGTCGGCCTTGGCGCTCACATCCACCATGCGAGCGCGTCCCTCTCGATCCACATGGGACAACTCACTCATGCCCACCAGCGTTCCACAGTCGCCCCGGTGGGGCGGCACGGGGAGGCACCGTTCGTGCCTTCCTCCGAAATGCCTCGACCCGCGGTTCGCCGATCCTGGTGGATCGGCCGAGCCGGTGGCGGGATCACGGCCCCTTCGCGCGTCCGCACGTGCGCCGCGCGGGCCGCCGTGACCGCGCGCGGCGCGGACGGCCAGCACATTCGCGGCGACTGTGTCCCACAAGATCCGCATCGGCGGTCGGCCCTGGCGAGGCCGGTACCGACGACACGCGTCGAGGTCGGCCAACGGCCCTGAGGTGTCGAGCGTGGCCGAGCTGTGGTTTCTCGGGGGCGGCAGGGTCAGAGGTGCCGCACTCGCACCGGCGTCCCCGCGGGCAGTTCGGTGACCTCGGCCGGAATGTCGATGAGCACATCGGCGGCGGCCATGGAGGCGATCAGGTGTGAGCCCGGACCGGCGACCAGGGCCACGCCGCCGTCGGTGCGGCGGCCGCGCAGGAACTGGCGGCGACCGGCGGGGGAGCGGACCGATTCCAGCAAGGCCAGCTCCGTGGTGTCGACCGGTGGCAGTCCGGCCAACTCCCGCAGGATCGGGCGGGCGAAGACCTCGAACGAGACGGCGGTCGACACCGGATTGCCGGGAAAGCTCACCACCGGCACCCCGTCCACCACCGTCACGCCCTGCGGTCCGCCGGGTTGCACCGCGACGGAACCGAATTCGCCGCCCAGCTCGGCGAGCACATCCTTCACCACCTCGAAGTCCCCCTTGGACACGCCGCCGGAGGTGAACACCACGTCGGCGGCGGCCGCGGCGGCGGTCACCAGCGCGTGGAACTCGGTCGGATCGTCGGAGCTGTGCCCGACCGACACCACCTCGACATCGTTGTCCGCCAACGCCGTTGCCAGTGTGAGCCCGTTGGAGTCGTAGATCTGACCCGGCCGCAGCG
>NZ_JASCXP010000279.1:0-9825 GCF_030010695.1 Nocardia sp. CC201C | reverse complement strand
TGCGCGAAGTGGCGCGCCCCGGTGAAGTACAGCGTCACCCCGGCCTCGCGGCACAGGTCGATGGTGTCCTTGTCGCGAATGGATCCCCCCGGCTGCACGATCGCGGTGATCCCGGCGGCAACCAGCTGCTGCGGCCCGTCGGAGAACGGGAAGAAGGCGTCGGAGGCCGCGACCGAGCCCTTGGCGCGGTCACCGGCGCGCTGCACCGCCAGCTGTACCGCGTCCACGCGGTTGACCTGCCCCATGCCGACGCCGACGGACGCGCCGTCGTGGGCCAGCAGAATGGCATTGGATTTCACGGCACGGCAAGCGCGCCAAGCGAATTCGAGATCGGCCAGGGTCTCGGCGGAGGCCGCGTCACCGGCGACCAGCTGCCAGTTGGCGGGCGCGTCACCCGCGGCGTCGAGAATGTCGCGATCCTGCAGCAGCACACCACCGCTCACCGGACGCAGCTCCGCGCCCTTGCGCCGGGGCGCCTCGGCGATGAGGATGCGCACGTTCTTCTTGCGCCGCAACACGTCCACGGCGCCGTCGGCATAGCCGGGGGCCACGATGACCTCGGTGAAGATCTCGGCGACCTGCTCGGCCATCTCCACCGACACCTCGCGGTTGGCCGCGATCACGCCGCCGTACGCGGAGACCGGATCGCAGGCGTGCGCCTTGCGGTGCGCCTCGGCGATATCCGCGCCGACCGCGATGCCGCACGGGTTGGCGTGCTTGATGATCGCCACCGCCGGCGCGTCGAAGTCGTAGGCGGCGCGCCAGGCCGCGTCGGCATCGGTGTAGTTGTTGTACGACATCTCCTTGCCGTGCAACTGCTGCGCCTGCGCCAGCCCGGCCGGTCCGGCCGCATCGGTGTAGAGCGCGGCGGCCTGGTGCGGGTTCTCGCCGTACCGCAGCACCGACTCACGGGTCCAGGTGGCGCCGATCCACTCCGGAAAGCGCTGCGCACCTTCGGATTCCGCGCCTTCAGCGGCCGCGCCCTCGGATGCCACAGCGGGAGCGGCGGCCGGAACCGCGACCGAGGTCATCCAGCTGGCGACCGCCACGTCGTAGGTCGCGGTGTGCTGGAAAGCCTTGGCCGCCAGCTCGGTCCGCCGCGCCAGGGTGAAACCGCCGTCGCGCACCGAGGCCAGCACGTCGTCGTAGTCGCGGGTGTCGACCACCACGGCCACCGACGGGTGGTTCTTGGCGGCGGCGCGCACCATGGACGGTCCGCCGATATCGATCTGCTCCACGCACTCGTCCACGGTCGCGCCCGAGGCCACGGTCTGGGTGAAGGGATACAGGTTCACCACGACGAGCTGGAATGCCTCTACGCCGAGTTCGACCAGCTGGTCGACGTGCTCCTCGCGGCGGGTGTCGGCGAGGATGCCCGCGTGCACGCGCGGGTGCAGGGTCTTGACGCGACCGTCCAGGGTCTCCGGAAAGCCGGTCAGGTCCTCGACCTTGGTGACCGGGATGCCCGCGTCGGCGATCTTGCCCGCGGTGGAACCGGTCGAGACCAGCTCCACGCCCGCGGCGTGCAGACCGGAGGCCAGCTCGATCAGTCCCGTCTTGTCGTAGACACTGACCAGGGCCCGCTTGATCGGCTTGCGCGCTGCCGGGTCCATCTGTGCCTCACTCACCGGAGAACTCGCTCATCTGGAATAACTGCCTTTCGTCCATCGGAGACAATGCCTCGCGTCGCGACGGCGGCGACCACCTGCGCCAACAACCGCCGTTCCACAACCTTGATGCGCTCGTGCAGCGACGCCTCGTCATCGGCGGGCAGCACGGCGACGGATTCCTGCGCGAGGATCGGCCCGGTGTCGACACCGGCATCGACCAGATGCACGGTGGAGCCGGTGACCTTGACCCCGTACGCGAGCGCGTCCCGCACGCCGTGCGCGCCCGGGAAGGCGGGCAGCAGCGCGGGATGGGTGTTGATGATGCGGCCGCCGAACCGACCCAGGAAGACAGGGCCGAGGATCTTCATGAAACCCGCCGACACCACCAGATCGGGCTCGCGGGCGGCGACCGCCTCGGTGAGCGCGACATCCCAGGCGGCGCGATCGTCGAAATCGCGCAGGGCGACCCGGAAACTCGGAACGCCGAACTCGTCGGCGTGGGCGGTGGCGGTGCAGTCGCGGTCTACGCCGACGGCGACGACGCGGGCCGGATAGTCCGGTTCCCGGGTGGCGGCGAGCAGCGAACGCAGCAGCGAACCGGTGCCGGAGGCGAGCACGACGACGCTCGCGGGCGCGGTGGGCGGCAGCAGCTGGGCGGGCGTGGACGTCAGCGCACTACTCCCTGTGAGTCGGGCGGGGCGGGGGCGGGCGGCTGCGAACCGCCGCCCTAGAGCCTAACGACCGTCCACTTCACCGGTGTCGAGCAGGTCCGCCTCCACCACTTCGGCGTCCACGATGTCGGTGTCGGCCGGGTCGTCCGCGTGGGGTTCGGCGGTGAGGGCGGGCGGTTCGTCGACGAGTTCGCCGTCGACCTCGACCACGCGCTCGGTGCCGTCGGGCGCGTCTTCGTACTCGTCGTAGTCGTCGTAGTAGTCGGCGTCCTCGTAATCGTCGGAGTCGTACCGGCTGTCGGCGTCGTACGCGCCGTCGGAGTCGTACTGACCGTCGGAGTCGTATTCGTCGTCGTAGTCGGTGTATTCGGTGTCGGGGTAGTCGTCGGCGTAGTCGCCCGCGGCGTACCCGGGGTCGGCGGCGGGTACGGCGAACCACCGCGCGGCGAACATGCCCACGTATCCGGGCAGCGCCAGCCAGAGGAAGGCCGGTATCGCCAACAGCAGCAGGTTCGGACCGATCTGCCCGAAGGAGCCGAGCACACCGCTGGCGAGCGAACCCAGCAGCGTGAGCAGCACCGCCGCCACGGCGGCCGAGGTGAGCGTGGCCCACGGGGCGGTCGGCCGATCGTCGGTGGTGCGTCCGATGTCCAGGCCGCCGAGCACGCCCACCGCGGCGGGCGCCAGCAGCAACACGACCCACCAGCCCGCCGCCGGACCGGTCGGCACGGCGGCCGCGATCGGCACCGCCGGAATCGGCGCACCCGTGACCTCGAACAGGCTCAGCGAACCGGCGCCGATGTGCACCTGCCCGCCGACCAGCACCGCCACCGCGTCGATGAGCACATTCGGCAGATAGGCGACCGACAGCAGCGTCAGCCCGAGCACACCCGCGATATCGCCCGCGGCCCGGTAGGTCTCACCGATGGCGGACCAGTGCGCCAGGAAGGACAACAGGGTGACGGCGGCGGCGACGAGCAGCAGTCGCCACACGGCCCGCACCCCCGCCCGCACCCCGGGCACCACCCAGTGCGGCACCGGCGCCGGGGACAGCGCGAGCAGCTCCCGCCACCGGCGACTGCCGATGCCCGCGGCGGCCGCCAGCAGGTGCAGGCCGAAGACCCAGCCGAAGGCGGCCGAGGTGTTCGGCGGCTGCAACGACACCACCGCGGCGGCATCGTCGGCGACGGCCAGACAGACCGCCGTGATGAGCAGCGGACCGCCCAGCGCCGCGCCGACGATCCAGCCGAGGTCGGCGCGGTTGCTCTCGTCGGGCACCGCGTGGGCGCAGTCGCGCGCCGCGATCCAGAGCATGAGCCCGGTCGGCAGCAGGGGCAGCAGTCCCAGTGACGTCTTGCCGATCACCAGCGGAACCTGATGGACCGCGAGCCAGCTCGCCGCGATCGCGCCTCCGGTCCCCTCCAGCCCGCTGCCCGCCGCCAACAGCGCCCCCAACACCAGTGCGACGATGACGAGCAGGGTGATGCTCGACGCCCGCGCCGCCACCACCAGCAGCACCCGAGCCCGCTCCGGAGTCAACGACCCGAATCCGCCGCCGGGTCCCCCCGCACCCGGTTCCGGCGGCTCGATATCGCTCAGACGCGCCAATGCGGCCTTCGCAGCGCTCATGGACATCCACCCTGGCAGCTTCACCCACGGCGACGCCTCAGGCGCGCCGCGCACCCGCCCCCGGGAACGCCCTCGCTCCCGGCCACCGCTCGACCGCCCGGCCGAGCCACGCGCCGCTGCCGACATGGGCGCTCGGCCCAGCCGCCGGAAACCTCCGCGTCCACGCCCCAGATCCGTATACCGCTCCGGTCCCCGGCCACGCACCCCGCTCGCCCCGGCTGCGCGCCCCGGTTCCCACCACCGGGACCGCGCCCCCGGTGCATCCGCCTCCAGCGCGGGGCCACCGGAGTGCGCTTCCACGTCGATGCGCTCGTCCGCTGCAGGCATGCGCCTGCCGCCCGCACGTGCCCGCACGCCGCCGCGCTCGGAGTCGTCGACGAGACGCCGCCGGTCGTCCGCGTATGTCCGACGGTCGCCCGGCTCGGCGGCACCGCGCCGGGTACCACCCGAACGGCTCCCGGACGGCCCGGTGCGTGTCCTGCGGGGCTCACCCGCGTAGCCCCGGCGGTCATCGTCTAATTCATCGTGACGCGATGTGGCACGGATGTCGGCGGACGCGGACGCCCGGCTCGCGGTGGTACGCCGTCGAACCCGAGACAGCGCATGGCGCAAGCCGTCCCACGGCATGTGGCCGGATGCGCCATCGGGCGTACGGCGTGGTGTGGTGGCCCGACGTGCGGGGGGAGGGCCGCTGCCCTCTCCCGAGCGGCGGGGGCGGCGGGGTTCGCGCGGGGGTTCTGAAGGAGTCACGGTGACAGGGCAATCCGATTCGAGCGTGGTCGACGACCCGACCGCCGAGGCCGGATGCACCGTCTCGGCCGGATCGGGCCCGAGCGCGACACGGCGTTGCGAGCGCGTGGTGGGGCGGTCGAGCGTCGTGGCGGAGGGGACGGCGAGCCGAGCGGCTACGGCGGTGAGTGGCGGGCGGCGGTGATGCCACCGCGGCGGATCGACGAGGCGAGTGGGACAACGATTGGGGGTCCGACGGACACCGGTCGTCGGGCAAAGGCCACGGTCCGGGCTCGCCAACACGAATTCCCATGGTCCGCGAGCCTCGATGCCGGAGTCCGCGAACGAAGTCCGGTGGCCCGCGAGCGGCCCCGGGCGGCCCGCAAGCACAACGGCCCCCGGTGTTCCCACCGGGGGCCGTTCGTCACGTCGGTCGATACCCGGACCGACTACTTGTCGTCCTGCCCCGGCCGGAACGCCTTGGTGGCGTCGGCGGCCGGATCGGCGCTCTGCTCACCGCCGAACGGCTTCTCCTGGCCGCCGCCGTACTGCTGACCGCCGTACTGCTGGCCGCCGAAGTGCTGGGTCGCGCCCTCGTCCGGGCGCGGCTGCGGCTGCGAACCGGTGCCGTAGGGCGATTGGCCGTAGGACGGCTGCTGACCGTACCCACCCGGCTGACCGGGCTGCTGACCGTAGGCCGGCTGCTGACCATAGGACTGCTGGCCCGGCTGGCCCGGCTGCTGACCGTAGGAGGGCTGCTGCTGGTACTGCGGGCCGGTGCCCTGGCCGCCGCCGAAGGACGGCTGCTGGCCGTAGCCGCCCGGCTGGCCGGGCTGCTGGCCGTAGCCACCCGGCTGACCGGGCTGCTGACCGTAGGACTGCTGACCGGGCTGCTGGCCGTATCCGCCCGGCTGCTGACCGTACCCGCCGGGCTGGCCGCCCTGGCCGTACCCGCCGGGCTGCGGCGCGGGCTTCGGGGCCGGGGGCTTGAGAATCCCCAGCTCGAACAGCAGGGCCGCGATGCCGACCGCGGTCTGCGCGAAGGCGAAGACCAGGACGACGATGCCGCCCCACTCCAGCGAGACGGAGTCATCGAGCGAGAAGACAGTGAACAGCAGGGTGAGGAACGCCGCCAGCGAGGCGGCGGCCGCGATCGGGGCCCAGTTCTGCTTGGAGATCAACGACAGCCCGGCCATGATTCCGGCGATCAGCAGCAGAGCCAGCGGCCCGGAGCCGCCGCCCTCGAAGAAGCTGGCGGAGGTGTCCACATCCACCGTGCCGCCGCCCAGGTCGAAGCTGGTGAACGGCGTGAATCCGAGCAGGAAGGTGATGACACCGAGCGCGGCGACACCGATGGCCAGGAAGAACGGCAGCCCCTTGCCCGTCGCGGCCGCGGCGCTCGCTCCACCGGTGGGACCGGCGGCGGGCGGCTGGCCGAAGCCGGGTGCGGAGGAGGGCGTCGGCGCGGGCGCGTTGTACCCCGAGCCCCCGGTCGGGTATGACATGTCGTCGTCTCCTATCGAATAGTTCACGAACAGCGCTGGCTGCTCCCCCGACGCTACTGCACCAGACCGCCTGGGTCACCATCTACCGCCGCCCGCGACCGGCGCGTTTACGCCGAACCGAACGCATGCTACCCGGCGCCGTTTTGCGTAAGCCGTTGAGCGACAACATCGTTCACCGAAAGCGCGGGACAAGCCCGCTCGACGAGCAGCGGAAAGCCAGCCGGATCGGCGTTTTCCGGCCACCCGGGGATAACGATACGGATACGCGAAGGCCGCCCACCGGACACGGCGGGCGGCCTTGCGACATCGGACCGGCACTCGCGCGCCGCTATCCGAATCAGGCGCTGATGCTGGCCTTCTCGAGGATCTCGCGCGCCAGGGCGGCGGTCTCGGACGGGGTCTTGCCGACCTTCACGCCCGCGGCCTCCAGGGCCTCCTTCTTCGCCGCGGCGGTGCCCGAGGAACCGGAGACGATGGCGCCCGCGTGGCCCATGGTCTTGCCCTCGGGGGCGGTGAAGCCCGCGACGTAGCCGACGACCGGCTTGGTGACATTGGCCTGGATGTAGGCCGCGGCCCGCTCCTCGGCGTCGCCGCCGATCTCGCCGATCATGACGATGAGCTTGGTCTCGGGGTCCTTCTCGAACGCCTCGATGGCGTCGATGTGGGTGGTGCCGATGACCGGGTCGCCGCCGATGCCGATGGCGGTGGAGAAACCGAAGTCCCGCAGCTCGTACATCATCTGGTAGGTCAGGGTGCCGGACTTGGAGACCAGGCCGATCGGGCCCTTGCCGGTGATGTTGGCCGGGGTGATGCCGACCAGCGACTCACCCGGGGTGATGATGCCGGGGCAGTTGGGTCCGATGATGCGGGTCTTGTTGCCCTTCTCCACGTTGTAGGCCCACGCGTAGGCGGTGTCCTGCACCGGGATGCCCTCGGTGATGACCACGAGCAGCGGGATCTCCGCGTCGATGGCCTCGATGATGGCGTCCTTCGAGAACTTCGGCGGCACGAAGGCGATCGACACGTCCGCGCCGGTCTCCTTCATGGCCTCGGCGACGGTGCCGAACACGGGCAGCTCGACCGCGTTGCCGTCCTTATCCGTGTGCGAGACGGTGGTCCCGGCCTTGCGCGCGTTGACACCGCCGACGACCTGGGTGCCCGCCTTCAGCATCAGCGCGGTGTGCTTGGTGCCCTCGCCGCCGGTGATGCCCTGGACGATGACCTTGGAGTCCTTGTTCAGGAAGATAGACATTGTGGTTCGTGTCCTTTACTTGGCCGCGGCCAGTTCGGCGGCCTTGTCGGCGCCTTCGTCCATGGTCTGAGCGAGGGTCACCAGCGGGTGGTTGGCGTCGACGAGGATCTGGCGACCCTCCTCGACCTTGTTGCCGTCCAGGCGGACGACCAGCGGCTTGGTGGCCGCGTCGCCCAGAATCTCGAGTGCCTTCACGATGCCGTTCGCGACCGCGTCACAGGCGGTGATGCCGCCGAAGACGTTGACGAACACCGACTTGACCTGCTTGTCGCCCAGGATGACGTCCAGGCCGTTGGCCATGACCTCGGCCGACGCGCCGCCGCCGATGTCGAGGAAGTTGGCGGGCTTGACGCCGCCGTGGCCCTCACCGGCGTAGGCGACGACGTCGAGGGTGGACATCACCAGGCCCGCGCCATTGCCGATGATGCCGACCTCACCGTCGAGCTTGACGTAGTTGAGGTCGTTCTCCTTGGCCTTGAGCTCGAGCGGATCGGTGGCGTCGATATCCGCGTAGGCCGCGTGGTCGGGGTGGCGGAACTCGGCGTTCTCGTCCAGCGTGACCTTGCCGTCGAGGGCCAGGATCTCGTTGTCGGGGGTGCGCACCAGCGGGTTGACCTCGACCAGGGTGGCGTCCTCGGAGATGAACACCTCCCACAGCTTCTGGATGGTCACCGCGGCCGCGTCCAGGATGTCGGCGGGCAGGTGGCCCTGCTCGGCGATGGACCGCGCGAAGGCCAGGTCCACGCCCTTGACGGCGTCGACCGGCACCTTGGCCAGGCGGTCGGGCTTGGTGGCGGCCACTTCCTCGATCTCCATGCCGCCCTCGACCGAGCACATGGCCAGGTAGGTGCGGTTGGCGCGATCGAGCAGGAAGGAGATGTAGTACTCCGACGCGATGTCCTTGGCCTCGGCGACCAGGATCTTCTTGGTGATGTGACCCTTGATGTCCAGGCCCAGGATGTTCTGAGCGTGGGTGAAAGCGTCTTCGGGGGTGGCGGCGTACTTCACGCCACCGGCCTTGCCGCGGCCACCGACCTTGACCTGCGACTTGATCATCACAGGCTTGCCGATTTCCTCCGCGATCGCGCGAGCGTCCTCGGCCGAGTCCGTGACGCGGCCCTCCGACGAAGGCACTCCGTGCTTCACGAAGAGTTCCTTCGCCTGATATTCGAAGAGATCCATGTACTCACCGTCTCGTCTGCGTTGTTGTGACAACGTCTTTGTTGGCGGCCCGTCGTCAGCCCGTAGCGACCACTTGCAGGTCGCCCGTGAAGGCCAGTGGGTCGGGTCGGACTCTAATCAGTCACATGGAGCCGAAATCAGCCGCATACAGCCTAAGTGGCGCAGGTCACGGTACAGTCTCCAGGGCCACAAAACCGCTGGGTATGACTACTCGCGAGTAGCTTTCGGACCGCGTGGCAGGTGAACGGGACTAATCCCGCAGAGCGATACAGACTACGACGCCTTGTAGTGGAACGGCCTCACGCAGTTACCCACAGCACAGTGAGGCAACCCCGGAGGACGACGTGATGAATGTCACAGCATCGACACGACAGGGGTTCATCGCTTGCCGACCCGCAATCGTTTCGTTACCGTCGTTGCGGTCGATGTCACAACACGGTCACGGCAGGAGGACGGCAAGCTTGACGCAGCACAGCGCTCCGCAGGTAGGAAGCCGCTCCGCAGGCGACCCGTCGAAATCGAGCTCCCTGCCCGCAGGTCGGACGAACGCCCATGAGTGACGGCGCATTCCCGACCGGGCGGCGCGCGCGAGCCAACCGGTACCGACAGGACGACGAAACCTTCGGCGACTCCGGACATTTCAGCCATAACGCCCAGTCCGGCGGCGGCACCCGATACGAGCACGGCCAGGTCTACGGCTGGCAGGCGCCCTCGTCCGCGCAGGGCGAGTGGAATGCCCACGGCGGCTGGGACGCACACGCCGCGAGCGCGCAGGGCGCCGTCGACAACGGTTACGGCGACAACTGGAACAGCGGCACCTGCTATGACGGCGCCAGCTGGAACAACGCGGCCGACGCCGACTGGAACAACGAGACCGCCGACTGGAACAACGAGACCGCCGACTGGAACGACGGCGGCGCTCGGGGCGACTGGCACGCCGACGCCGACGGCTCCTGGAACGGCAAGGCCGACGGTTCCTGGAACGGCAACGCCGCCAACTGGAACCGTGATTCCGGCAGCGCCTGGGACGGCGCCGCCGCGAACGGCGGCGCGGGCGGCTGGGGCGACCCCGCCGCCGAATGGTCCGGTGACTCCTGGAATTCCGGCGACGACGCCTGGGAGTCGCCCGCCGATCCGAACCCCTCCGACGAGCATCGGCCCGTCTACACCTTCCGCACCGCGTCCGGTGAGCCGCTGGAGTTCTCCCGCGACGGTGCCCGCGTCGATCCGGCCGCTTCCGGCGCGCC
>NZ_JASCXP010000278.1:0-9857 GCF_030010695.1 Nocardia sp. CC201C | reverse complement strand
TCCGGGAAGCGGCGGGAGAAGTCGAGTAGATAGGTCGGGCTGGCCCCGGTGAAGGAGTAGATGGTCTGGTTGGCGTCGCCGACCACGGTGAGATCGTCGCGCTCGCCGAGCCAGGCGTCGAGCACCCGCTGTTGCAGCGGCGTGACGTCCTGGTACTCGTCCACCACGAAACAGCGGTAGCGGCCCCGGAACTCCTCGGCCACCGCCGGAAAATCCTCGATGGCGGCGGCGGTGTGCAGCAGCAGATCGTCGAAGTCCAGCAGCATGCCGTCCGGGGTGATCTTGAGCTGTTCGTAGGCCGCGTAGACGGCCGCGACCTTGGCCGCGTCGTACGGGGTCTCCCGGTGGCGGCGGGCCACCGTGGCGGCATAGTCCTCGGGGGCCACGAGCGTGCCCTTGGCCCATTCGATTTCGCCGAGCAGGTCGCGCACGCTGTCGGTGTCGGCGGGCAGTCCGCCGCGCTGGGCGGCCTGGGCCACGATGGGGAATTTCCTGTCGATCAGCTTCCAGGGCACATCGCCGATGACCTGCGGCCAGAAATAGCGCAACTGCCGCAGCGCCGCGGCGTGGAAGGTGCGGGCCTGCACCTGGGTGGCGTCACCGCCGAGTCCGAGCGTCCGCAGCCGCCCGCGCAGCTCCCCCGCGGCCCGCGCGGTGAAGGTCACCGCCAGCACCTGATCGGCGCGCACGTGGCCGGCCGCCACCAGGTGGGCGATGCGGTGGGTGATGGTGCGGGTCTTGCCGGTCCCGGCCCCCGCTAGCACGCAGACCGGACCGCGCGGGGCACGGGCGGCCGCCGCCTGCTCCGGATCGAGGTCGTCGAGCAGGTGATCGCTGGACTGGGTGGTGGTGGCCGGCACGCGCTCCATCATGGCAGCCGCCTCCGACACCGCGCGGACCCGTCGCACCGCGGCGCTCCGGGAACAGGCTCCGTACCCGGCGCGTTGCACGACCCGTGACTGCAACGGACCTGACCATGTACTCGACGACCTGGTGCGGCTACTGCCGCCGACTCCGGAAGCAACTCGACGAGGCGGGGATCACGTACGAGGTGATCGATATCGAGGAGAATCCCGCGGCGGCCGAATTCGTCGGCAGCGTGAACAACGGCAACCACGTGGTGCCGACCGTGAAATATCGGGACGGGTCCACCGCCACCAATCCCAGCCTGGCCGCCGTGAAGCAGGCCCTCGCCGCGATCAGCTGATCCGACGCGCACCGGGTTCGGCGCGGACGGTCCACGAAAAAGCCGCACATCCCGAACGGGATGTGCGGCTTCGCGCTACCGGGTCAGTCGGTGCAGACCGATTCCTTGATCACACCGCGTTCCGGGCTGGAACTGCCGGTGAACGGGAACGGCAGCGGCGGCTTGACGGCCGCCAGCTTGTCGAGCGCCGCCCGCTCCGCCTCGGGACGGGTCACCCCGGTCCCCCCGTGGAAGCGCATCGTGTCCTCGCTCATGGCGACCGCACCGCAGCCATTGGCCCAGCTGGCCAGCACCTCACAACCCCGGTAGCCGCATTCGGCGAGCGCGGCCTGCTCGGCCGACGCCCGGTCCGGATAGTTCCAGGCCGAACCGTAGGAGGTGAAGTCGCTGAACGCGCCGACGGCGATGGCACCCCAGTATCCGTCCGGGCCGGGCTCCGCCGCAGCGGTGCCCATGCCGACGGACGTGAGTGCGGCCGCCGAGACAACCAGACTCATGGCGGCCTTACTCAGAAAACCCATCGAAAAATCTCCCCATCAGAAAACGGCTTCCGACGTGAAAGCCGTTCCAGTGATCTTGACGGGGATTAGTCCTATTTGTCCAACAAGTTCCGAATAGTGGGAATCAGCCTGCGGCAGCCCAGGATTCGACAATCGTGCGCGCGATGGAAATCGATCCCGGCAGCAGCAACCGCGCATCGCCGCCGCCACTGCCCCACGCACCGGCCGCCAGCGCCTCGCGCACCTCGGCGCGGGTGAACCAGTGCGCCTCGGCGATCTCGCCGTCGGAGAAATGCAGCGGCTGGTCGGGATCGGCCTGCGCGGCGAAACCCAGCATGAGCGAGCGCGGAAACGGCCACGGCTGCGAGCCCAGGTAGCGGACCTCGCGCACATCGACGCCCACCTCCTCCTTGATCTCGCGCTCCACGCACCGCTCCAGGGATTCCCCGGCCTCCACGAAACCGGCCAGCAGCGAGAACAATCCCTCCGGCCAGGTGTGCTGGCGGCCCAGCAGCACCCGGTCGCCACCGTCGTGCACGAGGCAGATGACGGCCGGGTCGATGCGGGGGAACTCCTGATGGCCGGAATCGCTGGTGCGCGACCACCCGGCGTTCGACGCGCGCGTGGGCGTACCGTCGTGCGCGCTGTAGCGGGCCTTGTCGTGCCAGTTCAGCAGGGCGATGGCAGTGGAGAGCAGGCCCGCGCCGAAATCGTCGAGATCCAGCGTCGCCCCCACCGCACGCAGATCGGTCAGCTCACCCTCGATCTCATTGTCGCGCACCGCCCACAGGTGGAACTCGCCGTCCACACCCAGGAACACCGCATGCGGCGACGGCTCGGCCGAGAGCGTCACCGCCTCCTCCAGCACCACCGCATTGCCCTCGACGCGCACCTGGCCGCGCCGGTTCATGCGCACCAGCTTCGCCCGCCCCCACCCCTCCTTCAGGGCCTGCTCATCGGCGCGGAGATGCTCCGCCCGATCGAGCGCGGAACGCGAGAGCACGGGCACGGCATTGAGATCAAATACGGACACAGCGTCTATTTTGCCCTTCGCTTCGCTCCGGGCGGATTCGCGGCGAGTTGACCGGCCGGATATCCAGTGCGCCCGCCGACCCAACCGAGAATGTGCCCGAGCGCAAGCACACCGCAAGGGGCGATCGTGGAGCTGTTCTCATTCTCAAACCAGCCGCCGCGGCTCTCGCGCCCGAAGGCCGCGGGCCTGTGTCACTCAAGCGCGGCGGAGGTAGAGGAGTTTGTCGGCGGTTTCGAGGGCGTCGACCTCGGGTTCGCCGACGCGGATGAGCTGGCCTTCGCGGACCACGCCGAGGACGATATCGCGGAGGTGGCGGGGGGAGCCGCCCACCTCCTCGGGTTCCACGTCGCGTTCGGCGATGGCGAAACCGGCCTCGGGGGTGAGCAGGTCCTCGATCATGTCGACGACGCTGGGAGTGGTGGTGGCGATACCGAGCAGGCGACCCGCGGTCTCCGAGGACACCACCACCGAATCCGCGCCGGACTGGCGCAACAGGTGGGTGTTCTCGGCCTCGCGGATGGAGGCCACGATCTTGGCCTTGGGGTTGAGTTCGCGGGCGGTCAGGGTGACCAGGACGGAGGTGTCGTCGCGGTTGGCGGCGATCACGATCGAGGCCGCGTTCTGCACACCGGCCAGCCGCAGCACATCGGACTGGGTGGCCGAACCGTGCACCGTCACCAGGCCCGCGTTGGCCGCGCGCTCCAACATGTCGGCGTCGGTGTCGACGACGACGATCTCGGCGGGCTGCACGCCGTCACCGAGCATGGCGTCGACCGCGGTGCGGCCCTTGGTGCCGTAGCCGACGACCACGGTGTGATTGCGCACGGTGTGCCTCCATCGCTGAATCTTGAAAGCCTGCCGGGACCGTTCGGTCAGCACGGACAGGGTGGTGCCGACCAGGACGATCAGGAACAGCACCCGCAGCGGGGTGATGACCAGGATATTGACCAGCCGGGCCTTGTCGGTGACGGGCGCGATATCGCCGTACCCGGTGGTGGACAGCGACACCGTCGAGTAGTACAGCGCGTCCATGAGGGACAGCTCACCGTCGGTGTTGTCGTTGTAGCCGTCGCGCCCGACGTAGACGACGGTGGTGGCGATGGCCAGCAGCAGCACGGCCATACCGATCCGCCGCCACAGCAGCCGCCAGGGACTGGTCTGCGCCTCCGGGATGCGCAGGACGCCCACCAGGGCGAAGTCGGGGCGCTCGGTGAGTCTGCCCAGGCCGGGCGAGGAGTCACCGAACATGGAAACCACCGGCCCATCCGAAAGCGTCTAGCTGCGGCACAGGACGGCAGACTACCGGTCCGATCGGCGGGATGTGATGTCCGGACGGGGCGCGTCCGGAGATCGTTCCGTGTCCTCCGGTGTGTCGGGCTCGGGGTCGAGCGGTGCGGCGGCGCCGATGAGTCCGGCCAATTCGCCTGGGCCGGGCAGATGTTCGGGGGCGATGGTGCGGCCGGTGCGCACGTAGTGGAAGGCCGCTCCGATCCGGTCCAGCATCTCGGCCTCGGTGGCGCCGGTGCGCTGGGCGAGCAGCCGTGCCCAGGCCACACGGTAGACGGCCAACTGCACGGCGACGGCGGCCTCCTCGGCGGGCTTCGGTTCCGCGCCGGTCTTCCAGTCGACCACCACCCAGCGACCGTCCGGTTCCCGGAACACGGCGTCCATGCGACCGCGAAGGACGGTGCCCGCCAGTGTCGTTTCGAAGGACACCTCGACCTCGACGGGATTGCGGTCGGCCCACGGCGAGGCGAGGAACGCCTCCTGGAGGCGCACCAGGTCGGCGTCGGTGTCGCCGGTGTCGGACGCGCCGGGGAGTTCGTCGACGCCGAGCAGGCGCGACGCCCCGAACCAGCGTTGCAGCCAGGCGTGGAAGGCGGTGCCGCGACGAGCGTACGGACTGGGCGGATACGGCAGCGGACGCCGCAGCCGGGCAGCCAGTTTCGCCGGATCGGCCTGCAGGTCGACCAGGGCGGTGGCGGGCAGCTGACCCGGCAGCTCGACCTCCCGCGTGGCCTGCGCGGCGGCGGCGTGCTCGGCGAGCAGCGCGTCGACATCGGCCGCCCAGCCCTCGGGGTCGGGGTCGTCGGAGTCCGATTCGCCCGCAACGGTTTCGATGTCGTCGGATAGGTCGGCGAACGGGACCGTCGTCGGCTCGGCAGCAGCGGTTGCGCCGGAACGGAGGTCGAGGCCGAGGTCCAGTTCGGCTTGGATGCCCCGGGCCGCGCGGCGCTGCTCCTCGCGCAAGTCGGCGAGGGCCGCGCGGACCAGGGCGGCGGCGTGTTCGATATCGGCGCGGCGCTTGCCGAGGGGGTCGCGGGGCCAGGTGGCGGTGGGCGGGTTGTCGGTGAACGGGTTGGGGGTGTCGGGGGGAGGTGGATCGTCCCAGCGGTCGATGCGCACGGCGCGGGCCAGCGTGCCGGGCTGTTCCGCCGCGCGCGCCAGGTCGAGCAGGAAGTCGGAGGGACCCTTGGGCTTGGAGCCGGTCTCGGCCCAGTGGTGCGCCGAAACGAACAGGGCGCGTTCGGTTCTGGTGAGGGCCACGTAGAAGAGGCGGCGCTCCTCGTCGAGTCGGCGGGCGGCCAGTGCCTTCTTGTGGGCATCCAGGGCGCGTTCCAGATCGGCGCGATCGTGGATATCGGTGAGGTCGAGCACCGGGACACCCTCACCGGCGTCGTCGCGCTGGCGGTCCCCGCGCAGCGTGGTGGGGAGTTCCGCGAGCGCGCCCATCCAGGTGGTGGTGCCGGTGCCGGACGGGAAGGTGCCGTCCACCACGTGCGGGACCGCCACCACCTCCCATTCCAGGCCCTTGGCGGCGTGCACCGTGAGCACCTGCACCCGGTCCCGGGCGACCTCGACTTCGCCCGGCTCCAAACCGTTCTCGACCTCCTCGGCGGCGGCGAGGAAGGCGAGCAGCCCGGTCAGCGAGGCGCGATGGTCGGCGGCGTAGCCGGAGACCACCTCGGCGAAGGCGTCCAGATGCTCTCGGCCCGCGCCCGCCCCGGCGGCGGCGCGCCGGGCCTGGGTCTCCACGCCCACCCCGATGGTGCGCTCCACATCCGCGACCAGTTCCGGCAGCGGCTGTCCGCTCCGCTCGCGCAGGGCGGTGAGTTCCGCGCCCAGGGCTTTGATCCGCGCGCAACCCTGCGGCGAATACTGTTCCGCCGCACCGGGATCGGCAATGGCGTCGGCCAGGCCCGCCTGTTCGGAGGGCTCCGGCGCGACCTCGCGCAGTGCGTCGTCCAGTGTCCCGGTGTCGGTGATGGCGGCCTGCTGTCCGGCAGGCTGTCGAATGGACAGCTCTCGGGCGCGCCGGGACAGGGCAGCGATATCCGCGACGCCGATGCGCCAGCGCGCGCCGGTGAGGATGCGGATGGCCGCGCTGCCCGCCGACGGGTCGGCGATCAACCGCAGCGTGGCCACGACGTCGGCCACCTCGGGCGTATGCAGCAGCCCGCCCAGCCCGACGATCTCCACCGGTAATCCCCGCTCCCGCAGGGCCTCCGCGAGCGGGGCCGCATCGGCGTTGCGGCGCACCAGCACCGCCGAGGTGGGCGGCTGCGCACCCAGGTCGGCGGCGGCCTCCCATTCGGCCGCGATGCGTTCGGCCACCCACTCCCGTTCGTCCGCGACCGTCTCGGTGAGGGCGAAGGCGAGCACGCCGTGGGTGGCGTCGGGCCGCGGGCGCAGGGCGTCCACGGTGACGCCCCCGCCCTCCGCCGCCCGCCGCCGCAGCGGATCGGCCACCAGATTGGCCAGTTCCAGCGCCTCCGGCGGGTTGCGCCAACTGGTGAGCAGCGGCAGCACCGGCGCGGGAATGCCCGGCGCACAGGGGAAGTCGGTGGCGAAGCGGGGCAGGTTGGCCGCCGACGCGCCGCGCCATCCGTAGATCGACTGCATGGGATCGCCCACCGCGGTCACCGCGAGCCGTCCGCGCTCGGCCGGGTCGTCGTCGTGATCGGGTCCGATGCCGCCGAAGAGGGCGGCCAGCAGGATGCGCTGGGAGTGGCCGGTGTCCTGGTATTCGTCGAGCAGCACCAAGCGGAAGCGCTCACGTTCGGCGACCGAGACCTCCGGATGTTCGGCGGCCAGCCGGGCGGCCAGGGACATCTGCGCGCCGAAATCCAGTGCGCCGCGGCGGCGCAGCTCCTCGGCGAGCCGTTCCACCAGGGGCAGCAGCGAGATTCGCTCCTCCTGCACGGCGAGCAGGTCGAGCAAAGCCTTCTTGGGTCCGCCGCGCTGCTTGGGGCCCGCGGGCAGGGTGTGGATGAGGCGGTCCAATTCCCGGTGGGCGTCCCGCAATTGGTCCGGCCGCACCAGGTGCTCGGCCAGCTGCCCGGACAGCGCCAGCACGGCCTCGGTGACCGAGACCGGGGTGCGGTCGATGTCGAGGTCGCCGTCCCAGGTGGAGACGAGCCGATAGGCCAGCTGCCAGAGCTGGGTCTCGCTGAGCAGGGTGGCGTTGGGTTCCACCGGCAGCAGCAGGCCGTGTTCGGTGAGCAGCCGGCCCGCGTAGGAGTGATAGGTGCTGATCTCCGGTTCGGAGCCGGTGAGCAGGGCGCGCAGGTGCCCGGTGGGGTCGATATCGCGCACCAGCGAGGCTCCGGCGAGCCGGGCCAGGCGGGTGCGGATGCGGGTGGTCAACTGCTGGGCGGCTTTTCGGGTGAAGGTGAGGCCCAGCACCTGTTCGGGTTCGACCAGGCCGTTGGCGACCATCCACACCACACGGGCGGCCATGGTTTCGGTCTTGCCCGCGCCCGCCCCCGCCACGACCAGGGTCGGACCGGGCGGGGCGGCGATCACGGCGGCCTGCTCGTCGGTGGGCGGGGGCAGGCCCAGCGCGTCGGCCAGTTCCCGGGGGGTGATCACTCGTCGGTCACCTGCCGACCGGTGTCCTGCACCGGGCAGCTGCCGGAGACCTTGCAGTGGCGGCAGCCGTCATTGCGCATGGCGAGGTAGCTGGGGCCGCGGGTGGCGGCGGCCGCGTCGTGGATCACGCCGCGCCACCGGTCGATTCCCGCCTCGTCCAGGGGCGGCTGCGCACGCTGGGTGGCACCCTCCCTACTGGACGGCTTGGCCACGTAGACCAGGCGGGCGCCACCGGGTTCGCCGTCACCGAGCGCGCCCTCGGCGGCGGCGACCTGATAGGTCGCCAGCTGGGCGTGGTCCTCGGCGGCCTGTTTGGAGATGGGCGTCTTGCCGGTCTTGACATCGACGATCACGAAGCGGCCCAGGGCGTCTCGTTCCACGCGGTCGACGCGGCCCTTGATGCGCACCGGCAGTTCGCCGGGGCCGCGCGCGGGCAGGGTGAGGTCGATCGGCACCTCGACGCCCAGCGCGGTGAGTTCGTCGCGGGTATTGCGCAGCCAGGCCAGAAAGGTGTCGACCATGGTCTCGGTGCGGCGCAGTTCCTGGCGGGAATGCCAATTCTCGCCCTCCCGGGAGCTGGGGTCGACCTTCTTCCACGCCTTGGCCAGCGCCGCCTTCACCTGCGCCTCGTCGACCTGTCCGGCCAGGGCCTGGACCAGGGTGTGCACCAGATTGCCCTTGAGGGCGTGCACATTGTCGCCGTCCTGGCCGCCGTGGCGTTCCAGCGCCCAGCGCAGCGGGCAGGTTTTCAGCTGGTCGACGGTGGACGGGGAGAGACCGACGGCGCCGTCCTCGATCTCCCACAGCGGATGCCCGGAGCTGAGGTCGGCGGTGCCGTACCACTCGTCGGGGTGTGCGCCGCGCACACCGGCGGCGGCGAGGCGGGCCAGTTGGCGGGCGGCGCGGTCGGCGCGATCCGGATCGGAATCGGGATCGCAGACGGCGCCGCGTAATTCGGCGATGAGGGCGTGCATGGCGAGGGCGCGACCCGGATCGACCGGGGCGGGGATGCGGCCCGGCGCACCGTGGTCGGTATCGGCGTCGAGTTCGGCGAGGAAGCGCGACGGGGTGAGATCCTGGTCGCCGGTGACGGATTCGACGGCGGTCACCAGCAGGGAACGGCGGGCCCGGCCGCAGGCGACCAGCAGCAGCCGCCGCTCCTCGGCCAGCAGGGGCGCGGCGCGGCTGAGACGTTCGCCGGTATCCCCAACTCCGGCAATGACATCCACCAGCTCCTCGACGCCGAGCAGGGTGCCGCGCGGGCGCAGGTTGGGCCAGATGCCCTCCTGCACACCGGCGACCGCGACGGTATCCCATTCGCGTCCCGCCGCGCCGTGCGCGCTGACGATGGTGACGGCCTCGCCCGGATCGGTGTGCGGTGCGCCGTCCTGCGGAATCTCCTGCTGTTCCAGGTATTCCACGAAGCCCTCGACGGTGGCGTGCGGCAACCGGTCCACATACGCCCCGGCCGCCTCGAACAGCCCGACCACCGCGTCCAGATCCCGGTCCGCCTGCATCCCGACCGCTCCCCCGCGCTCGGACTGCCCCACCCACCGCCGCTCCAGACTCGATGCCGTCCACACCGCCCACAGCGTCTCCTCCAGCCCCTCCCCGCGCCGCCGCGCCGCGCGTCCCCGGCCCACGGCCTTCAACACCCGCCGCAGCGGCGCGGACTCGACGTCGGTGAGCCGCCCCAGAATCGCCCGATCCCCCACGCCGATAATGAGATCCCGCAGAATCTCCGCCGAGGATCGATCGAGATCGGCGAACCGCTCCGCCTCCTGCGCACCGTCCAGCCCGGTGGCCTGCCCGACGCTGACATCTTCCCGGCCGCCGGATACTGCCGCCCCGGCGCCTGGCCGCACCTCGTTCGCCCACACGAGGCTCTCCGACAGGGGACTCTTCGACACCGCACCTTCCGATGTGCCGCCCTGCGCGTCCCGCACGCTATCGCTCGGTAGCGAGCTGTCACCTACCTGCGCTTGGGCAGTCTGCGCCAGGGGCGCAGGGTGGGCAAGCGCAGCCGCGCGCCCCGAGGGCGCAACCTCATCGGAACGCGGCACCGAGCCCCGCCTCGTCGTCGAGGCGCTCGCCGATTCCGCATCGCGCGATGCGGTGTTGTCCGAGCCGTTTCCCTGTGCACCAGAAAAACCGGAATCGTCCGGAGCGGAAGCGTTCCCGTCGGCATCCGGCTCGGCTCGGCGGGTGGGGTGGCCGAGTTCCAGGACCGAACGGCGGATGCCGC
>NZ_JASCXP010000277.1:0-9869 GCF_030010695.1 Nocardia sp. CC201C | reverse complement strand
TCGCCACCAGCGGCCCGGCCCGGCCCGGGCTGGCCGCCGTGCTGGCTCCGCTGGATCCGCAGCCGCTGCTCGCCGAAACCCTGGAAGTGTTCGTGGACAGCGGCTTCAACCAACTGGCCACCGCCCGCATGCTCAATATCCACCGCAATACGGTGACCTACCGGCTGGCCCGCGTCCACGAGCTCACCGGCCTGGACCCGCACCGCCCGACCGACGCCATGACGCTGTCGGCCGCCCGCATCGCCCGCCGACTCGAGGCCGCGGACTTCGCGCCCTGAGCTTCGGCGACCCGACGGCCGCCGCTCGGTGTGGGCCCCGGGCCGAGTAAGTTCGGCCGATTGCACAAACCGACCAGCCCCGCTCTTGGTTATTGCCGGTAGCAGCAACCGGGAACTGTGCGGTGTGCTGAATCCGACGAAGAGGTCTCCGGAACCGGGCGTGCCCGCACCGCGCGGCGACCTCCCGACTTCCGCAGAGGTAGACCCTTGAGAATTTCGATCCGGCCGCGCAGGGGCGGCCGTCTCGTCACCCTCGCCGCCGCGTGCCTGACCGCCGTCGCCGTGACGGTGACCCTGGCGCCACCGGCCGCGACGGTGCCCGCCGCGGGCCCGGTGCCGACCGCACCGGCGAACTTCGGACTCCCCGACGGCTATCAGCCGACCCCCGAGAAGTACGGTGTCGGTTACGAATTGGGCCATGTGGTGCCGCTCGCCGACGGCACGCGGATCCAGGCCGAGGTGCGCTACCCCACCGATCCGGCCACCGGGCAGCGCGCCGACGGCGAGTTCCCGGTGGTGCTCAACGTCACCACCTACGGCGCGTTGACCAGTGCCCTCACCGCCGCCCTCACCGGCGTGATCGACCAGTTCCAGATCCCGCTGCCCGATCAGTTGCGCGATGTGCGCCGGGTGATCAACCAGGCCACCAGCGCCCAGGATGTGCTGGTGCGGCGCGGTTATATCGAGGTGGTCGCCGATGTGCGCGGCACCGGCGGCTCCACCGGCGCATGGAATCCGGCATCGAAACAGGACGGCCTGGACGGCGCGCAGCTGGTGGACTGGGCGGCGAACCTGCCCGGGTCCAACGGCAAGGTGGGCATGTACGGGTACTCGTTCCCGGCGCTCACCGCACTGCGCACCGCCCAGTCGGTGGGACCGGATTCGCCACTGAAAGCCATTGTGCCCATGGCGATGCCGAACAACATCTTCAACGAGGTGCTCGGTCACGACGGCATGATGAGCCCGATCCTGCTCACCGCCATCTCGTTGCTGGTGCCGTATCTGAGTCTGATCGGCCCGTTCCTGACGGCCGTGGTGTCACCGCAGCAGTTCATTCCGGCGCTCGTCGACCACCTGCAGGCGCTGGTCTCCTCCGACAGCACCATCAAACTGCTCATCGAGGCGTACGCGGGCGGGCCGCTGGCCTACGACACCGCCTGGTGGCAGGAGCGCCGCTTCGAGACCGAGATGCACAATCTGGTGGACAAGGGCATCGCCATGTACCAGGTGGGCGGCTTCTGGGATCTGTATCAGGAAGGGCCGCTGCGCAATTACGCGCAGTTGCAGAATCTGGCCGCGGGCCGTGACCAGTTCGCGCCCATGGCTCCCGACCAGCGCGCCGACGGCCGCTACCAGTTGCTCATGGGCCCCTGGTATCACGTGGGGCTGGGCGTCGGACCGGGGTCGCGGCTCGATACCAACATGATCACCCTGGCCTGGTTCGACCGGTGGCTCAAGGACATTCCCAACGGCATCGACGAGACCGAGACGCCGCTGCACGTCATCGACGCGAACAACAATGCCGCCGACACCGCCCGCTATCCGTTCGAACAGGCGACCATCGAGCAGCGCTGGTTCGACGGCGACCGGCTCACCGCGCGAGCGCCGACCGTCGCCGACGCCTCGGATCGACTGGACTACACCGGCATCGACAACATCTGCAACCGGCAGAGCCTGGCCCAGTACACCGGCGGCCTGCTCGACTTCCTGTTCCGGGTGTTCAACGCCTACAACCCGTGCACGGAGTGGGTGCAGGAACCGACGGCGGGGCTGAAGTACACCACCGATCCGGTGACCGAGGCGACCGTGCTGGCCGGACCGGCGAGCGTCACCCTCTACGCGTCCTCCACCGGAACCGATGCGGCGTTCCAGGTGTGGCTCGACGATGTGGCTCCGGACGGCACCGTCGTCAACATCACCGGCGGCTCGCAGCTGGCCAGTCAGCGCACCCTGAACGAGGACAAGACCTGGCGCGGACCGGACGGCACGATCTACGCGCCGGAGCATGTGCTCACCAAGGAGACCGAGCAGCTGCTGGTTCCCGGCGAGGTGACCCGGATGGAGATCAAACTGCGCCCGGCCTTCCACCGCCTGGAACCGGGTCATGCGCTGCGCCTGCGCATCACCAGCGGTACGTTCCCGTCCACCATTCCGATTCCGACGGATCTGCCGCGCCTGCTGGGCACCTCGCAGCAGATCCACCGGGATGCCGTGCGGCCGTCGAGCCTGGTGCTCCCGCTGGCACCGGCGGCGGCGTTCACCCACTGAGCCCGGAGCACCTCCGATGGTGGCGCGTCCGGTCGCCGCGCCCGCGCCACCATCGCGGCCGTCCCGGGCAATAGTCGCCAACCTTGGTCGTCGACGGGTTCGGGCACTGTCCTCCGACCGCCGGTCATGCCACACTGAGGCAGTCGATCATCGGAGGTCAGAGATGCCCGATCCGCGACCGGGGGGACTGCGTCGGCTGTCCCGGCGCACCCCAGCCGATCCCAGCGGTGAGCCGCCGACCCGGTCGGCGGTCCGCAATGCCAAACTCGCGGCCCTGCCCCTCGCCTACGCGGGTCGCCGCGTGACAGGGGTGGGGCGACGCGCCTTCGGCGAACCGGCCCGTGCCGTCGAACTCGACATCCAGGCCCGCACCGCCCAGCACATGTTCGAGGTGCTCGGCGAACTCAAGGGCTGCGCGGCCAAATTCGGGCAGATCCTGGCGCTCTACGAACTCGCCCTGCCGCCCGATCTCGGCGCGCCCTACCGGGAGGCGCTCAGCCGCCTACAGGACTCGGCGCCCGCCATGCTGCCGCGTGCGGTCACCGACGTGATGGCCGCGCACCTGGGGCCGAACTGGCGGCGGGCCTTCACCGAATTCGAGACCCGCGCCTGCGCCGCGGCCTCGGTCGGGCAGGTGCACCGGGCGCGCTGGCACGACGGCCGCCGAGTCGCCGTGAAGATCATGTATCCGGGTGCGCGCGAGGCCGTCCGGCACGATCTCGAACACCTGCGCCGCATGGCCCCGCTGACCTCGGTCCTGCTGCCGGGGGCGGATGTGCGCGCCCTCAACGACGCGCTGGCCGCCTGCATCCACGAGGAACTCGACTACGAGCGCGAGGCGCGGACCCAGCGCGTCTTCGCCGCCACCTATGCCGACGACCCGGATTTCGCGGTACCGCACGTGGTGCATCAGCAGGGCGATGTGCTGATAACGGAATGGGTGGACGGGATTCCGCTGCAGCGGCTGCTGGTGTCGGGTTCGCCCGCGGAGCGCGACCGGGTCGGCAGGCTGGTGCTGCGCTTCGTCGTCTCCAGCATCGTGCGCACCGGATTGCTGTACGCCGACCCGCATCCGGGCAATTTCCGCGTGCTGCGCGACGGGCGGCTCGGCGTGGTCGACTACGGCGCCTGCTCCCCCGTTCCGGCCGATTTCCCGGCGCTGGTGGGCGATATCGCCGACGCGGTGTTCAACGGCGGACCGGACGATCTGGAGCGAGCCCTGCGGCAGTACGGATTCGTTCCGCCCGGCGGTGGCTTCGACGCCGTGGCGTTCAGCGAACTCGTCGACCCCATTCGTACCCTGTTCCGCGCCGATACGGTGCGCATGACCACGCCGTGGCTGCGTGAGCAGGTCCTGCGCATCACCGATCTGAGCCTGTCCAATGTCAGCAGGCAGTTGACGGCGCCGCCCGCGCTCACTCCGGTGGGTCGCACCATCGCCGCCACGGCGGGCGTGCTGTGCCAGCTCGGTGCCGGGGGTGCGCTGCGCGCGGAGATCCTGACCCATCTGCCCGAGGCCGCCGACGCCCTCGACCGCGCCGAGCGGGGTGCGGGCATGCGCCCGCGCACCCCCGTCGAGCGGTTCGGCAATTCGGCCTGAATCCGGTTGCGCTACAGGTGCGTCCATTCCGGCCACAGCCGTGACCACGGCTGCTTCGGCCCGGTGTACTTCCAGATGACCACGTCGCGGGTGCCGCCGGGGAACCCTAGCCGGACATCCACCGTGCCGACCGCTTCCGCGCGATCGAAATGATCCCGCATCTCCGGATCGTCACCGCCGACCAGCAGCACGACGGTCGTGTCCGGGGACGGCTGCCCGAAGTAGCCCCAGCCTCGGCTGGGACTGTGGATCGGCGGCAGCTCCGCGCGGTTCCCGAGCTGGTCCAAGGCGCTGGCCTGCCAATAGCTTTCGGTGACGACGGCGGCGTGCGCGCGCTGCTCCGGTGGCAGCTCGTGATACGCGGCGGTCACGGCGGCGGTGAGTTCGGGCCAGCCGAAGGACCCGTAGGTGCCGATGTCCACGGCGGCCGCGGCCGTATCCGCTGGGGGTTCGATATCCCGTGGCGCCCGCCACGGTGTCGCCCACAGGGTGACGAGCACCGACAGGGTGAGCAGCGCCGTGGTGACCGCGATCCCGCTGCGCCGCGCCACCGTGGCGCCGTGCCGCAGCGCGGCGATCCAGCCGAACGCGCCCACGGCCATGACGGCCGCGTACATCCCCGTCGTGTAGTACACCCGACCGCCCACGACCAGAAACACGGCGTAGAGCAGGATCAGCGTGACGCCGAGAAAGCGGTACGGGCGCAACTCCTTCCGGGCCAGCAGCAACCAGGTGCCGTAGCCCAGCAGCAGGACGCCGAGCCACCCGGCCAACATGATCGACAGCGGCACGAACAGCAGCCCGCCGCCGAACACATCCTGTTCCTCGCCGATGACGCGCCCCATCGCGAGCTGCGGCCAGCCGTGCCGGGACTGCCACAGCAGCGCCGGAATCATGCTCACCGCCACCAGCGCGCCGCCCAGCCACAGTGCCGGCCGCCGCACCAGCTCGCGCGGCCCGAATACCACGCTGCTCACCGCCACCGCCAGCCAGAAGATGGGAATGAGCCACTTCACCTGCATGTCCACGGCGGTGACCAGGGCGGCGGCCAGCAGCAGCCGGTCGTCGCGCATCCGCACCCAGCGCACCAGCAGCCAGGTGATGAGCACCCACAGCACGGTATCCACCGCATTGGTGGTGAGCATGGAACCCTGCAACAGCAGGAACGGCGAGCTGGCGTATCCGGCCGCCGCCAGCAGCTGCGCGGCGCGACCACCGCCGAACTCGCGGGCGAGCAGGGCGCACAGCACGACCGCCAGCACGGTCAGGACCAGCGCGGGCAGCCGCAGCGCCCAGTACGAGTCCGGCGCGCCGGTATCCATGAGGCGGGCCAGCACCGGCAGCACCGGTCCCTGGTCCGCATAGGAGAACGCGAGCCGCCGGCCCGCCGCCAGGAAGTACAGCTCATCGCCGAAATAGCCGTAGCGCGAGGTCGAGAAGGCCAGCACCGCGGCCGAGATCGCTGCGACAGCGGCGATCTCACGTCGGGCGAGCGGTGGTAGTCGGTCGGCCGCCACCCCGGGTGGGCGAGCCAGTACCTCGGTCACGGTCGAATCCTCCTGGGATGATCGGTCGGCGGATATCGGGAATCCTTCCGCGCGCATCGAGTCGGCGCGTCATCCGAGAGGGCGCGACCCTGTCATCCGGGAGAATGAATTCCGTTCACTCCGCCAAGCGCGCCTGGACGTAGTACTCCGCCCGCAGCGCCACCAATGCCTGCCGGACGCCGATCGGGGCCCAGCTCGCGGTGGCATCGTGGCCGACCACCGGATCGGTGAGCATGACGGTGCGTCCGCGCGTCTCGAAGCCGAAGGCTCCGGCGGCGCGAATGTTCTTCAGCCAGTCCACATTCCGGCCGTAGGTGAGTGCGATACGGTAGCCGCCGTCGCGGTCGAAGACCGCTACCGGGCTGCGGTAGACGCGCCCGGACTTGCGTCCGACGTGCACCACGATGCCGAATCCCGGTGCGCGGCGGGCCAGTACGCCCAGCACCGGATTGGTGACTCGCCGATTGATCCTGGCCAGAGCCTGTGGCAGCGGCATGGGAATCGTCCTCTCCGACGACAGCGATTGCGTCCCAGAGGCTACGCCGCGCACGCACCGACCGCTCCGGACTCGCCATCCGAATGCGCCGACGCGAGCGCCCAGCCGGTTGTGGGTGCGCGACCGCATCCGCCACCCCGGTCGGCGACGATGAGCGCGGTCAACGGGCCCCAGCGCCGATGTCGCGCCGAGGCGGGCGATCCCGCGCGGGCCGGGGCACCTCGACCGGCTATCGTCCCCCGATATACAAGCGAAGCGCCCCGCGCGGGCGGGTCCGGCGTGGCAACCGGGTGAGCGGCCGCCGCGAATGCGCGGCCGGTCGACGGGCAAGCCTCATCCGGTCGCGATGGGTCGCCGGGGCTCGCTCGTTCGGGGCCGTGACGAGAAGGCGGGGCCGCGATGGCGGAGATGATCGCGCTGTACGACGCGGAGGGGCACGAGGTCGGGGCCGAGGATCGGGCCGTGGTGTACGCCGAGGGACTGTGGCATGCCAGTGCGGGGGTGCTGGTGCGCTCCGGGGACGGGTCGCGGTTGTACGTGCACCGCCGGACCGAGACCAAGTCGGTGTTCGCCGGTATGCACGATTGTCTGGCGGGCGGAGTGGTGGAACCCGGCGAGCGTCCGGAGCAGACCGCCGTGCGGGAGCTGGCCGAGGAGTTGGGCATCGTGCTCGACGGCGGTGCGGAGCCCCGGCCGCTGACGCGCGCGTCCTGGGACGGCGGCTGGGCCGGTCGGCCCATGCGCTGTCATCTGTTCGCCTTCGAGGTGCGCTGGGACGGGCCGATCCGGCATCAGCCCGAGGAGGTCGCCGACGGCTGGTGGTGGACCGACGACCGGTTGCGCGAGCGGCTGACCGATCCGGCGTGGCCGTTCGTCCCCGACACTCGCATGCTGCTGCCCGATCTGCTGCGCTGAGCGCCCGCGCGCCCGGAAACGGCGACAGCCCCCCGGCCCCGCGCGATCCGGTGGGCTGTCACGGCTGCGACTACTGGCCGCCGGCGCTGCCCGTGAACAGGCCCTGAACCATCTTGATCAGCACTTCGGCCAGGAAATCGGAAGCGGATCCGGACACGCGTAACTCCTCATCTGTGTGTCTCTGCCAAGTCGGACATCTGAAGCATGACCGATTCACAAATTTCGGACGGCGATTTCGCGCGACTGTGCGCTGGATCACACCCTCAACTCGACGAGGTAACCCGCCCGATCCACGCCGAGAAGGCCCCCGGATTGCGCGTCTGCAACAGCACCCGGCCCGGTCCGGTGAAATCGAAGACGAACCCCTCCCCGGAGGTCAGGGACTGGATGGACCGCCCCGACACCGCCCGCCGGATGGTGAACCGCATGGCCAGGTCGTAGGCCACCACATGTCCGGTGTCGATGGTGACCGGCTCCCCCGGTGCGAGATCGATGACGTCGATCGCCCCGAAGACACCGAGCACCACCTCACCCTGCCCGTGCGCCCGCAGCCCGAACCCGCCCTCACCCCCGAACAGGTTCGCGAATCCACCCCACTTGGCCTCCACGGTCACCCCGTGCGCGTTGGCGATCCACCCGCCGCGATTGATGAAGAACGGCCGGTCCGGGGTGATGGTCAGCGGCAACATATCCCCCGGCAACGCGGGTGCGACATCCACCCAGCCGCCCTCCGGCGGGGCGGTGAAGGTGGACACGAAGAACGACTCCCCCGCCAGCACCGACCGCTTGATCCCGGCGAGGATGCCGCCCTCCGCGCGGGCCTGCAGGGTGACCCCCGCCGAATGTGCCACCATGGCACCGCTTTCCACTCGCATGGGCTCGCCACCGGCGAGGAAGCAGCGCGCGATCGTCGACGACGGGCTGTGCCGCAGTTGAACTTTCATATCCGGCGACGCTAGCAGCGCGAGGTGACCGGACGACGCGGAATCCCGGCGCGTCCACGGATGGGCCACGCCGGGTCGCGCGGCTAGCGTCCGCCCTCGGCCAGTACCACCGGCACCGGCGCGTAGTCGGTGCCGGTGATGTCCACGCCCTCACCCTTCAGCAGGTCCAGCGCCCGGGTGACGTAGGCATTGGTGTAGGAGTCGGCATCCGGCTCCCGGGTGAGCACCGTCGCGCCCTCCTGGTTGCGGGTCTGCCGGGCGATGGTGACCGTCTGGTTCCACGCGTCCTCGTCCACCATGCCGATGCCGTCCGGAGAGGGCCAGATGAGCTTGTTGACCTCGTTGATCTGCCACTGCTGATGGCTCGCCCCCAGGGTGCTGCCCGCCGCCACGGTGATATCGCGGCACCGGTCGACATTGTCGCGGCAGAAGATCCAGCCGCGCAGCGAGGCGGCCAGGAATTTCACGGTCAGCTCCTGATACGCGGTGTCACCCAGCCGCTCGGTATTGGCCCACACCGCGTCCTGGAGCATGGCCACGCCCTGCTCGTTCCAGTCGATGGTGGTGAAATCCGCGGCGGTGTAGAGCTGTCCGGTGGCCGGGTTCCTGGTCTCGAGCAGCTGGGCGTACTCGTTGTAGGACATGGCCTGGGCGGCGGCGATATCCCCGGCGAGGAAGGCGTTCATATCGAACTGCTGCTGGACCAGGCGCACATCCGCGGCCGGGTCGAGTCCGGCCTTGGTCATTCCGGCGAAGAGTTCGAACTCGTTGCCGTAGCCCCAGTTTCCGACGGTCTTGCCGCGCAGGTCGGCGGGGCCGTCGATACCGGCGGAGGCGAAGGCCACCTGTTTGGTGCCCGAGCGCTGGAAGATCTGCGCCACCTCGGTGATTCCGGCCCCGGCCTCGCGGGAGGCGAGCGCCTTGGGCACCCAGGCCACGGCGAAGTCGGCCTGGCCCTGGGCGAGCACGGCCTGCGGCACGATATCGGTGCCGCCGTCCAGGATGTCGACGTCGAGCCCCTGGTCCCGGTAGAAGCCCTGGTCCACGGCGGCGAGGTAGCCCGCGAACTGCCCCTGCTTGAACCACTGCAACTGCAACCGCACCTTGGTGAGTCCGTCGGCCGTCGTGGTGGTGCCGCCCTCGGTGGTGCCGCAACCGGTCAGCGCCGCCAGCCCGACCGCCACCACGGCCAGACAGGTGCGCAATTTCTTCACGGTACTTCTCATTTCGATCTCCAACTGATGGTGCGGGGTCGGCGGGTGAGTTGTTCGGCGACGACGACGGCGGCGAGGAAGAGCAGGCCCAGGAGCATGGCGGCGGTGACATAGGCCCAGGCCCGCGGATAGGCGGTATTGGCGGCGGCGGAGATGATGCGGCTGCCCAGACCGTGCTGCAGCCCGCCGAAGTACTCGGCGATGATGGCGGCGATGACCGCACCGGGCGCGGCGATGCGCAATCCGGTGAACAGGTGCGGGAGGGCGGCGGGCAGCCGGATGGCGCGGGTGACCTGCCACGCGGTGGCGGCATAGGAGGTCATCAGGTCCACGTGCACGCGCGGGGCCTGCCGCAGCCCCTTCACCGTGCTGACGTACACCGGGAAGAACACCACGATGGCGGCCACCATCCGGCGCGGCAGGTCGGTGGTGCTGGAGTACAGCGAGTTCAGCAGCGGGGCCAGCGCCACGATGGGGACGGCGGCCGCCGCGGCGGCCAGCGGTCCGAGCAGGCCGTCGACGACGCGGACATCGGTGAGGATCTCACCCGCGCGCACCGCGCCCGTCAGCGTCGCACCCAGCAGTGCGGCCGGATCTTCCGCGAAAC
>NZ_JASCXP010000276.1:0-9862 GCF_030010695.1 Nocardia sp. CC201C | reverse complement strand
GCGACGGCCGCCCCCGCGCCCGGATATGTGATACGGACGCACTCGTATCACACGTCGGAACAAGCGACTACACGCTCGCGTAGGCCAGGGAGGGTGCCTGCTGCACCGCGAACGAGGTGCGCAGGTAGTACCACCAGGTGACACCGGCCATCACCAGGAACGCCACCGCGTAACCCCAGAAGGCGGGCGCCATGCTGCCGAAGTTGGTGTTGGCCAGGCGCAACGCCTGCTGGAGCAGGAAGCCGCCGAACGCGCCCACCGCGCCGATCACACCGATCGCGGCTCCGGCCTGCCGCTTGGCCGAGGCCGTCATCTCCTCGGCGCTCATGCCGAGTTCCTCGGCCCGCTTCTTGGTCTCGGCGCTGAAGATCATCGGGATCATCCGGTAGGTGGAGCCGTTGCCGATGCCGGTCAGGATGAACAGCGCCAGGAACGACAGCAGGTACAGCGGGAAGCTGTGCAGTTCCAGCGAGGCCATGATGCAGGCGATGCCCACCGCCATGCTGACGAACACCCACAGCGTGATCTTGGCGCCGCCGCCGATGCGGTCGGAGAGCCAGCCGCCGAACGGCCGCGTGAACGAGCCGACCAGTGCGCCAAGGAAGGCGAGGTTGCCCAGCGCCACCAGGATGCCTACATCCTTCAGCTCGGGGAAGTTGGCCTTGATCAGGGTGGGGAAGGCGAACGAGAAGCCGATGAAGGAGCCGAAGGTGCCGATGTAGAGGAAGGCCATCACCCAGGTCTGCTTGTTGGTCATGGCCAGTTTGTAGGACTGTCCGTCCGGCTTGGCGGCGGTGATGCTGTCCATGTAGCGCAGCGCGGAGAACACGGCCAGGGCGATGAACGGCACCCAGAACAGCGCGGCCAGGGTGAGGCCGAGGCGGTATCCGGCCGGGTCCTTGGCCAGGACGGTGGTGCCGAGGGTGATGAGCAGCGGCAGCGCGAGCTGGGTCACGGCGACGCCGAGGTTGCCGCCCGCGGCGTTGATGCCGAGCGCGGTGCCCTTCTTGCCCTCGGGGAAGAAGAAGGAGATGTTCGCCATCGACGAGGAGAAGTTGCCGCCACCGAAACCGGCCAGCGCGGCCAGGATCAGGAAGACCGCCATCGGGGTGTCGGGCCGGTTGATGAAGAAGGCCAGCCCCAGGGTGGGGATCAACAGCATGCCCGCGCTGAACGCGGTGAAGGCCCGGCCGCCGAACTTGGGGATGGCGAAGGTGTAGGGCACCCGCAGCGCGGCGCCGATCAGTACCGGCGCGGAGGTGAGCAGCAGGGCGTTGGAGACGGCCTGCGGGTTCTTGTCACCGAGGCCCTGCATGAATGCGAAGCCCGCGTTACCCATATTGGTGACGACGATTGTCCAGATCACCCAGACGTTGAATCCGAGATGTTCGGACAGCACCGAGAAGATCAAATTCTTCCAGGCGGTTCGTTTTCCGCCGTTCTCCCAGAATTGCTCGTTGTCCGGCTCCCAATGATCGAGCCAACGGCCTCGCTTCTGATACTGGAAAGTGGTCTTTTCCGGCGTTTCGGGCGCGGCTGTGGATGTCATGGACGCATTCCTCTCGAGATGTGACCAGCCCTCATCGGGAACTCCGGGTGCCTGGAAAGAAAGTGGCCCGGATCGGTTCCTCGCGGTCGCATCCACCGTACGAATCACCCGTTACAGCGACGTCGCTTTCGATGACAACCGGAGTAATTCCGGCTCACTTCTCGCACATCGCGATGGTGACCTGTCGGTTACCTGGCGTCCGGATACTCCGCGAGCAGGGTCGACAGGAAGCAGTCCGCCGCGGCGGCGGCGCGGTCCGGATCGCCCGCGATCACTGCCTCCACCAGCTCGACGTGCTCGGCCTCGAAGGAGCCGCCGGATTTGGCTGTCCGGGAGCGGATTCCGGCCTCGATGACCGGTAGCAGGGAATCGTAGAATTCCAGGTATACGGCATTGTGGCTGGCCGCGACGATGGCGCGGTGCAGCTGCAGATCGGCCTCGATGGCGACGGGATTGTCGTCGTCCCAGGACAGTCGGCGTTCCTCCAGCAGCCGCCGCAGGTCGGCGATGTCGGCCTCGTCGCGGCGTCGGGCTGCCAGCGCGGCCGCGGTGGTGTCCAGGGCGCGGCGCAACTCGAGGATGTCGCGTTCCTGGGCGTCGGCGAAGTACTGGTTGAGCGTCGCGCCGAGGTTCGAGGTGGAGATGACATAGGTCCCGGAGCCTTGGCGGCGTTCCAGCATGCCCGCGTGCACGAGCGCCTGGACGGCCTCGCGCACGGTGTTGCGGCCGGTTCCGGTGAGCTCGGTGAGCTCCGGTTCGGTGGGGATGCGGGAGCCGACGGGCCAACGGCCGGAACGGATTTCGGCACGAAGCTGCTCGGTCACCTGGGCGATGAGGCTCGTGCGCCGGACTGGTTGCACGCATGACAGCGTACCGTGCCTCACATTCGTTGCATCACATCATCGGGTCATCCTATGATTTCTCGGTGACTGCGACCCTGGATGAGACGACCCTCGAGGTCGGAGACCGACCGACAATCGACCGCATCGCCAAGCGCCACCTCACCGAGGGGCGCTTGCTCGTGCTGGCGGCCATTGTCATGTCGGCGCTCACGCTGCGGGTCGCCGTCACCGCCTTCACGCCGCTGGCCACCCAGATCGGGGAGGACATCGGCTATTCGACGGCGATCATCGGCGTCTTCGGCATGATCCCGACCGCCATGTTCGCCGTCGCCGGACTGCTGACCCCCGTCCTGGTGCGCCGCTTCGGCCTGGAGAGCACGGTGCTCATCGCCATGCTCATGACCGGCGTCGGCTCGGCGATCCGCGCGCTGGTGCCGCAGACCTGGGAGCTGCTGGCCTTCTCCGCGCTGGCGCTGACCGGTATGGGCATCGGCAATGTGGTGATTCCGCCGCTGGTCAAGCGCTACTTCCCGGATCGGCTGGCGCTGCTGTCCTCGGTCTACATCGTCATGGTGCAGCTGGGCACGGTGATTCCGGCGCTGGTCGCGGTCCCGGTGGCCGAGGCGCACGGCTGGCGGATCTCGCTGGGCCTGTGGGCGCTGCTCGGATTCGCCGCCGCGCTGCCCTGGCTGGGAGTGCTGCGTGACCGGCGCGGTCATGCCAAGGCGGATGTCACCGCCCTGCCGACCACCGCGCAACCCGACGGCAAGGTGTGGCGCTCGCCGGTGGCCTGGGGGATGGCCTTCATGTTCGGCATGACCTCGCTGATCACCTATTCGGTGTTCACCTGGCTGCCGACGATCCTGCACGACGCCGGAGCCAGCCTGGCCTACGGCGGCAGCATGGTGGGCGTCTTCGCGCTCATCGGCCTGGTGGCGGCGCTGGGCGCGCCGCTGGTGGTGGGCCGGGTGGCCAATCCCTTCCCGGTCGCCGTCGTCTGCGCGCTGTGCTACTTCGTCGGTTTCGCCGGTCTGCTGATCGCGCCCATGACCGCGACGCTGGTGTGGGTGCTGCTGCTCGGCCTGGGTCCGTCGACCTTCCCGATGGCGCTGACCCTGATCAATATGCGCACCCGCACATCCGCCGGTTCGGCCTCGCTGTCGGGGTTCACCCAGGGTGTCGGCTACACCGTGGCATGTGTCGGCCCGGTGGTCTTCGGCCTGCTGCATTCGGCGACCGGAGGCTGGAAGATTCCGTTCGCCATGCTGTCGGTCGCGGTGTTCGCCATGCTGGCCGGTGCGTGGCACGCGTGCAAGCCGCGCATGCTCGAAGACAGCTGGAATTGATTCACCGCTCGAGTTGCCGACTCGTGAGGTATCGGAGATGCTGGTGACGGCCATCTCACCTCACGGTCGGCCATTCGGGATTTCTGTGTTATGTGACACGCGGAAACCGTTGTGTCACATGGGCGAAACATAGCGGTAGTTCTCACGGCCGAATCCGGAGAATCGTGAGCAACCGTTGATTCTCCGGTCATTTGGCGCAGCATTCGCGCAATACCGGTTTCCTACCTTGGGGCCTATCCAGATTTCAGGAGGCCCCTTGTTCCGCACGCGCAATCACGACATCGAGCACTGGGATGCCGAGGACGTCGCCGCTTGGGAGGCGGGCGGCAAGGACATCGCCAAGCGCAATCTGATCTGGTCGGTCTTCGCCGAGCACATCGGGTTCTCGGTGTGGTCGATCTGGTCGGTCATGGTGCTGTTCATGCCGACCGAGCAGTTCGGCATCGACACCGCCGGCAAGTTCTTCCTCGGTGCGGTCCCCACGCTGGTGGGCGGCATCATGCGCATTCCGTACACCGTCGCCACCGCGAAGTTCGGCGGTCGCAACTGGACCATCTTCAGTGCGCTGGCGCTGCTGGTGCCGCTGCTGCTGACCCTGTACTTCGTCAACCAGCCCGGCACCTCGTACACCACGTTCCTGATCGTGGCGGCGTTCGCGGGCCTGGGCGGCGGCAACTTCTCGTCGTCGATGTCGAATATCAACGTCTTCTACCCGCAGCGGCTCAAGGGCTGGGCGCTGGGCATGAACGCGGGCGGCGGCAATATCGGCGTGCCGGTGATCCAGCTGATCGGCCTGGCGGTCATCGCGACCCTGGGCAACGCCTACGGCAGTGCCTCGGTGGTCTGCGTGGTGTACCTGATCGCGGTCGTGGTGGCGGCGCTGGGTGCGGCGCTCTACATGGACAACGTGAAGAACCAGAAGGCCGATATGTCCTTCATGATCACGGCGCTGCGGGTGCCGCAGTCGTGGGCCATCGCCTTCCTCTACATCGGCACCTTCGGCTCGTTCATCGGCTACAGCTTCGCCTTCGCGCAGGTGCTGCAGATCAACTTCAAGGCGGGCGGGGCCACCCCGGCGCAGGCCGCGCTGCACGCGGCGTCCATCGCATTCATCGGTCCGCTGCTGGGTTCGCTGGCCCGCCCCTACGGCGGCAAGTGGGCCGACCGCATCGGCGGCAGCCTGGTGACCCTGTACATGTTCGGCGCGATGACCGCGGCCACCGTGGTGGTGGCGAGCTCGAGCGCCCTCGGCGACGGCGCGGGCGGCCTGACCGGCGGCGTGCTCGGGGCCATGATCTTCGGCTTCGTGGCGCTGTTCATCATCTCGGGCCTGGCCAACGGCGCGGTCACCAAGATCATCCCGTCGGTGTTCGAGGCGAAGTCGCGCAGCCTGCCCGGTGACGCGAAGTCCCGCACGCAGTGGGCGCAGAACACCTCGGGCGCGCTCATCGGCTTCGTTGGCGCCATCGGCACGCTCGGCGGCGTCGGCATCAACCTGGCGCTGCGCTCCTCGTACGCCGCCACCGACTCCGCCACCACCGCGTTCTGGGCGTTCATGGTCTTCTACGTGGTGTGCGCGGCGGTCTGCTGGGCCGTATTCCTGCGCCGCCCGACCCCCGGCCGCGATGTGGTCGCCGAGGCCGAGGCGCTGGTATTGGCGGCCGAATCCGACTCCGCCACCACTTCGTCCACGTCCACGTCGGCGCGAGCCTGACCGGAACCCACCCACCGAAAGGACAGACTGTCATGACGCACACAGTCGAACGCAAGACCGCGGTGGTCGTCGGCCACGGCATGGTCGGACACCGCTTCGTGGAGGCGCTGCGCTCCCGCGACGAGGCCGGGACCTGGCAGGTCGTCGTGCTCAGCGAGGAAGCGCTGCCCGCCTACGACCGCGTCGGTCTGTCCTCCTACGTGGGCAGCTGGCAGGCGGGCGATCTCGCCCTGCCCGGCAATACCTACGACGGCGACGTGCTGGTCGATCTGCGCCTGGGGGTGCGCGCCGACAGCATCGACCGCGAGGCCCGCAAGGTGGTCACCTCCACCGGCGACGTGATCGCCTACGACGCGCTGGTGCTCGCGACCGGCTCCTACGCCTTCGTGCCGCCGGTGCCGGGCCACGATCGCCCGGAGTGCTTCGTCTACCGCACCATCGAGGATCTGGACGGCATCCGCGCCGCGGCCGAGGCCGCCGGTCCGGGCGGGGTCGGCGTGGTGGTCGGCGGCGGTCTGCTCGGCCTGGAGGCCGCGAACGCGTTGCGGCTCATGGGCATGACCCCGCACGTGGTCGAGTTCGCCCCCCGGCTGATGCCGGTACAGGTGGACGAGGGCGGCGGCGCGATCCTGGAGCGCCTGGTCACCGATCTCGGCCTGCACGTGCACACCGGTGTCGGCACCGCCTCCATCGCGGAGGCGGAAGACGGTGCGGGTCTGAAGGTCACGCTGTCGGACGACTCCGTCATCGACGCCTCCCTGGTGGTGTTCTCCGCCGGTATCCGGCCCCGCGACCAGATCGCCCGCGACGCCGGGCTGGAGGTCGGCCCGCGCGGTGGCGTGATCACCGACCTGGGGCTGCGCACCTCCGATCCGCACATCTACGCCGTCGGCGAGGTCGCCGCCGTGGAGGGTGTCTGCTACGGCCTGGTGGCTCCCGGCTACACCACCGCCGAGATCGTGGCGGACCGGCTGCTCGGCGGTGCGGGCGAGTTCCCGGGCGCCGACCTGTCCACCAAGTTGAAGCTGCTCGGCGTGGACGTGGCCAGCTTCGGTGACGCCTTCGGCACCACCGAGGGCGCGCTGTCGGTGGTGCTGCACGACGCCGCCAAGGGCACCTACGCCAAGCTCGTCGTCTCCGACGACGCCAAGACCCTGCTCGGCGGCATCCTGGTCGGTGACGCGTCGGCGTACGCGGCGCTGCGCCCGCTGGTCGGCAGCCCGCTGCCCGCCGATCCGGCCGCGCTGATCTCCCCGGCCGGTGCGGAATTGGGCGCCGACGCGCTGCCCGACGACGCCCAGATCTGCTCCTGCAACAACGTGTCCAAGGGTTCGATCTGCGGCGCGATCGCCGAGGGCGCGTGCGACGTGCCCGCCATCAAGAGCTGCACCAATGCCGGAACCTCGTGCGGCGGTTGCGTTCCCATGCTCAAGAAGCTGCTGGAGCAGTCGGGCGTGGAGGTGTCGAAGTCGCTGTGCGAGCACTTCACGCAGTCGCGCGCGGAGCTGTTCCACGTCGTGCAGTCCACGGGTATCCGCACGTTCTCGGAGCTGATCGCCAAGCACGGCACCGGCACCGGCTGCGATATCTGCAAGCCGACCGTCGCCTCCATCCTGGCGTCCACCTCGAGCGATCACATCCTCGACGGCGAGCAGGCCGCGCTGCAGGACACCAACGACCACTTCCTGGCCAACCTCCAGAAGAACGGCACCTACTCGGTGGTGCCGCGCATGCCCGGCGGCGAGGTGACCGCCGAGCAGCTCATCACCATCGGCGAGGTGGCCAAGGAATTCGGCCTGTACGTCAAGGTCACCGGCGGCCAGCGCATCGACATGTTCGGCGCGCGCGTGGAGCAGCTGCCGCTGATCTGGAAGCGCCTCGTTGACGCGGGCATGGAGTCCGGTCACGCCTACGGCAAGTCGCTGCGCACCGTGAAGTCCTGCGTCGGTTCCACCTGGTGCCGCTACGGTCAGCAGGATTCGGTGGGCATGGCGGTGCTGCTGGAGAAGCGCTACCGTGGCCTGCGTTCCCCGCACAAGCTGAAGCTGGCCGTCTCCGGCTGCGCCCGCGAGTGCGCGGAGGCGCGCGGCAAGGATGTCGGCGTCATCGCCACCGAGCACGGCTGGAACCTGTACGTGGGCGGCAACGGCGGTCTCACGCCCAAGCACGCGGTGCTGCTGGCTGGCGATCTCGACGACGAGACCCTGATCAAATACATCGACCGCTACCTCATGTTCTACATCCGCACCGCGGACCGGTTGCAGCGCACCGCGCCCTGGCAGGAGGCCCTGGAGGGCGGGATCGACTACCTGAAGCAGGTCATCTGCGAGGACAGTCTGGGCATCGCCGACGACCTGGAGGCCGCCATGGCCTCCCACGTCGCCGGTTACCGCGACGAGTGGGCCGCGGTGCTCGACGACGAGGAGAAGCTGTCGCGCTTCGTGTCCTTCGTCAACGCCCCGGACGAGGCCGATCCGACCATCTCCTTCGACGACAGCGGCGAGCGGAAGGTGCCCGTCCTGCTGGGTATGCCGGAGATCTCGCCGGAATCCTCGACCGCCACGTCGGGGAAATGACTGCTTAACCGCATGGAAACAGGACGCCGGTACCAATGGGTAAGGCGTTCGGAGGAGAGTTACCGATGACCGTGATCGACACACCCAGCTCAGCAGTCACCACCACCATTGCCGGTTGGACGCAGGCGTGCCGACTGGACTACCTCATCCCCGGCCGCGGCGTGGCGGTTCTGTTGAAGGGTGGCCGACAGGCGGCCCTGTTCCTACTGCCCGACGGCTCGCTGTACGCGGTGGGCAATATCGACCCCTTCGGCCGGGCGGCGGTCATGTCCCGAGGCATCGTCGGTGACCGCGGTGGCGTGCCGGTGGTGGCGTCGCCGCTGCTCAAGCAGGCGTTCTCGCTGATCGACGGGCGCTGCCTGGACGACGAGTCGGTATCGCTGCCGGTGTACGCGGTGCGGGTGGCCGACGGTGTGGTCGCGGTGTCGAACGAGCCGCTGGACATTCCCGGTGGTACCGCATGACCGAGCTCGATTCGCCTACCCCGCTGGCCGGGTTCACCATCGGCATCACCGCCGCGCGACGGTCCGAGGAACTCGCCACCCTGCTCCAGCGCCGGGGCGCGAATATCGTTACCGCCCCGGCGATTCGAATCATTCCGCTGTCGGACGACACCGAACTGGAGCGGGTGACGCGCCAGCTGGTGGCGGAGCCGCCGCAGATCGCGGTGGCCACCACCGGCATCGGCTTCCGGGGCTGGATGGAGGCCGCCGAGGGCTGGGGCCTGGCCGAGGAACTGCGCGAGACGCTCTCGGCCACCCGCATGCTGGCGCGCGGACCCAAGGCCAAGGGCGCGATTCGCGCCGCGGAGCTGCGGGAGGAGTGGTCGCCGGCGTCGGAGTCCTCGGCCGAGGTGCTGGATCACCTGCTCGCCCAGGGCGTCGAAGGGGTGCGCATCGCGGTGCAGTTGCACGGTGCGACCACCGAATGGGAGCCGGTGCCGGACTTCTGCGAGGTGCTGCGCATGGCCGGGGCCGATGTGGTGCCGGTGCCGGTCTACCGGTGGATTCCGCCGGAGGACCGCACGCCCATGGACCGGCTCATCGAGGCCATCGTCACCTCCGGCCTGGACTGCGTGACCTTCACCAGTGCGCCCGCCGTGGCGTCGCTGCTGATGCGCGCCAAGGAGACCGGACTGCTCGAGGCGGTGCTGCACGCCCTGCGCGGGCGGGTGCTGGCCGCCTGTGTCGGACCGATCACCGCCGCGCCGCTGGAGGAGCTGGGCGTGCCCACCTCCATGCCCGGTCGAGCCCGTCTGGGTGCGCTGGCCCGGCATGTGGCCGAGGAACTTCCCCGGCGCGCCAATCGAATTCAGGCCGGTGGCCACAATCTGAGCGTGCGCGGCGGCTGCGTGGTGGTGGACGGCCAGGTGCGCCAGCTCGCCCCCGCCCCGATGGCGCTCATGCGCGCGCTGGCCCGCCAGCCCGGACGCGTCGTCTCCCGCGAGGACCTGCTCGCGGCCCTGCCCGGCGGCGGTGAGGACACCCACGCCGTGGAGACCGCCATCGCCCGCCTGCGCGCGGGCCTGGGCACCCCGAAAGCCATTCAGACCGTGGTGAAACGCGGCTACCGCCTGGCCCTGGACCCCACCGAGAGCTACGACAACCCGCGCCCGGCCACCCCCGCACCCCGCCAGCCCTACCCGGGCCGCGGCGCGAATCCCGGTGCGCGCCCGGTCTTCCCGCCCCGTGCTCCGGGGCCGGACCAATCCTCCGCATCGGCCAGTTTCCGCCCGGCCCACTCCGTCACCGCCCACACGGAATTCCCCGCCACCCCGGCCTCGGCCCGCCCCGTCCGTGTCGCGGATTCTGCTGTCGCACCCGCTCCGTCCCGCT
>NZ_JASCXP010000275.1:0-9875 GCF_030010695.1 Nocardia sp. CC201C | reverse complement strand
CTTCCGCGCGCGCGGGGCTGCGTTCCGAGCGGATACGCCCCTCGCGCGGTACCTCTCAGCAGAGTGGTGATGGACGTGGTGCGCCGCACGGGAATGGCGGCGCGCGCGGCCGGGCCGGGTGCGGCGCTACCGGACGCCGAATAGCCCAAGCGGTGCCCCGCCGGCTTTTCGTCCACGACGTCGACGCTCGCTGGCGTGCCCGCGACCCTCGAGCCCGCCGGTGCGGCGTCCGCATGGTCGACGCTCGGCGCCGTCGTGTCCGCGTCCTTCAGGTCGGCGAGCGCCGTGTTCGCGGTGTCGACGCCCGGTGGCGTCGGGTCCACGACATTCACACTCGCCGGAGTCGTGTCCGCGCCGTCCGCGCCGGTCGGCCGCCGCATCGCGATGCCCGCGCCGTTCCGATGCTCGGTCGTGACTCCCGATTCCGTCCGCCGCGCGGTCGCCGGTGCCGCTCCTGTCGGTTCCGTGCCGTCGCTGTCCGCGTCCGCAGGCGTCGCCGACTCGACCGCTACCACCAGTGCTTCGCCGTCCTCGGTGCAGCAGGCGGTGAAACCCGCGGCGGCGAGCCCGGATTCGACGCGTTGCAGGTCGATGCGCAGGCCGTAGATCTTGGCGAAGCGGCTGCGGCGGCCGATCACCCGGTACAGGCCGTTCTCGGTGCGGCAGGCCAGGTCGCCGGTGCGCAGGGCGGGGTGGGTGGGGCCGAGGGCGAGGTCGGCCGGTGATTCCGCGTAGCCGAGCATCACATTGGGGCCGTGGTAGACCAGCTCGTGGCCGCCCTCGTCGACCGGCTCCAGGGTGAAGGAGCCGCCGGGGACGGGGATGCCGATGCAGTCGGGGTGGGTGGCCGCCAGATCGGGCGGCAGATAGGCCATGCGGGCGGTGGCCTCGGTCTGCCCGTACATGACATAGAAGCGGAAGCCGCGGCGCGCGCCCAGCCGGGCGTAGGCGGCGACGCGTTCGGGTGCGAGCCGTCCACCCGCCTGGGTGAGGTAGCGCAGGTGCGGCAGCGACATGCGCTCGAATCCGATGCGGTCGAGCAGGTCGATGGTGTAGGGCACGGCCGCGAAGGAGGTGGCGCGCTGCGCGGCGAACTCGTCCCAGAACTCGGGCTCCACCACCGACCGGCTGGTCAGCAGCAGGCTCGCGCCGCGCAGCAGATAGCTGTGCGCCACCGACAGTCCGTAGCAGTAGAACAGCGGCAGCGTCGTCGCGGCGCGGTCGGTCGGCTCGATCTCCAGGTATTCGGCGATGGCCGCCGCGTTCGACAGCACATTGGTGTAGGACAGCCGTACCAGCTTCGGTGAGCCGGTCGAGCCGGAGGTGCTCAGCAGCACCGCCAACTCCGGGTGCAGGGTGTGCGCCGAACCGTCGCGCCGGACGACCGGGTCGGGTGTCGAGCCGTCGGCGGTGGCCGTGATGACCACGTCGGGGTCGTAGCTGTCGATCAGTTGCGCGGTCACCGTCTCGGTGAGCAGCACCGCGCACCCGGCCTCGAGGGCGCCGAGGTAGGCCACCAGCGAGCCGATGTCGTTGCGCACCGCCAGGGCGACGAGCCGACGTCCCGCACCGAGGCGTTCCGCGAATTCGGTGACTGATCCGGCTAATTGGGCATATCGGACTTCGTGACCATGCTGGACCGCCGCGATACGGTCACCGAATCCGTGCAGATGCGCGGCGATCCGTGGCGAGGTCATTCGGTCCAGTGTAATGGTGCCCTAACTTCGCCCCCGCTACAGCCCGAAGCTGCCCCGCCCCCGTCGGCGCAGGTACTTCTCGAATTCCGCGGCGATGGCATCCCCGTCGATCTTGGCCATGGCGTCGTTGAGATCGACGTCCGCGTCGCCGCGCTCCTCGAGCGAGCGTACGTACTCGGTGATCTCCTCATCGCTCGAGGTCATCTCGTTGACGGTTTCCTCCCACTCCTCGGCCTGCTTGGGCAGACCGCTGAGCGGCACCTCCACATCGAGCACATCCTCGACGCGGTGCAGCAGGGCGATCACGGCCTTCGGATTGGGCGGCTGCGAGACATAGTGCGGAACGGCGGCCCAGAACGACACCGCCGGGACTCCGGCCTTGACGCAGGCGTCCTGCAGGACGCCCGTAATACCGGTCGGTCCCTCGTAGCGGGTCTGCTCCAGATTGAACCGCTCCGCGGCCTCCTTGCTGTACGCCGTCCCGGTGACGGGAACCGGCCGCGTATGCGGGGTATCGGCCAGCAGCGCGCCGAGGATCACCACCGTCGACACCCCGAGCTGTTCGACGAACTCGAGGATGTCGTCACAGAAACTGCGCCACCGCATATTCGGTTCGACACCGCGCAGTAGCACCACATCGCGTTCGCTACCGGGCGGCGAGCACACCGACAGCATGGCGGACGGCCACTGGATCTCACGGGTGACACCGTCGACCTGGCGGACGGTCGGGCGGTTCACCTGGTAGTCGTAATAATCCTCGGAGTCGAGTTCGGCCAGCGGTTGCGAGTCCCAGATGAGTTCGAGGTGTTCCACCGCTCCACTGGCGGCATCGGCGGCATCGTTCCAGCCTTCGAAGGCCGCGACGAGGACCGGATCCCGCAGGGTGGGGAGGTCCGTCTCGGCAGGCACCGGGGGTTCACTGGCGTTCACCCGGTCAGCCTACGGTGTCGGCCGGGATGACGCGCCAACGACGCGCACCTCCGGGACACGCCGACGCCGCCCACGGTGTGACGTGGCGAACGTGTCGGCGGCGAGGCGCGCGGACACGCCGCGTCCCATAGCGTGGACCGGCGGCACCGGGGCCCGGATTGTCGGGACAGACCACTACTCTTGAGTACATGTCTGTGTCCCCCCGCGCCGAGTTCGACACCACCCTACTCGACACGCTCCGCAAGCGTGTCGTGATCGGCGACGGTGCGATGGGCACCATGTTGCAGGCGGCGGATTTGACCCTGGACGACTTCCGGGGACTCGAGGGATGTAACGAAATCCTCAACGAAACCCGCCCCGACGTGCTGCGACACATTCACCGCGCGTACTTCGAGGCCGGTGCGGACGCGGTCGAGACCAACACCTTCGGCTGCAATCTGCCCAACCTGGCCGACTACGACATCGCCGATCGCATCCGCGACCTGTCCGAGCGCGGCACCCGCCTGGCGCGCGAGGTCGCCGACGAGATGGGGCCCTCCGCCGACGGCACGCCCCGCTACGTGCTGGGGTCGATGGGGCCGGGCACCAAGCTGCCCACGCTCGGGCACGCGCCCTACGCCTCGCTGCGCGACGCCTACACCGAGGCCGCCCTCGGCATGCTCGACGGCGGCGCGGACGCCATCCTGGTGGAGACCTGCCAGGACCTGCTCCAGGTGAAGGCCGCCATCGTGGGCAGCCAGCACGCCATGGCGCGGTCGGGTCGCCGCATCCCGATCATCACCCACGTCACCATGGAGACCACCGGCACCATGCTGGTCGGTTCCGAGATCGGCGCGGCCCTCACCGCCATCGAACCGCTCGGCGTCGACATGATCGGCCTGAACTGCGCCACCGGCCCGGACGAGATGAGCGAACATCTGCGGCATCTGTCCAAGCACGCCAACCTGCCGGTCTCGGTCATGCCGAACGCGGGCCTGCCGGTACTGGGCGCGAACGGCGCGGTGTACCCGCTGACGCCGGAGGAACTGGCCGTGGCCATGCGGCAGTTCGTCTCCGAATTCGGACTGGCGCTGGTCGGCGGCTGCTGCGGCACCACCCCGGAGCACATCCGCCAGGTGGCCGAGGCGGTGCGCGAACTCACGCCCGCGCACCGGAAGCCCGAGCATGAACCGAGCGTGTCGTCGATCTACACCTCGGTGCCGTTCGAGCAGGACGCCTCCATCCTCATGATCGGCGAGCGCACGAACGCCAACGGCTCCAAGGCGTTCCGCGAGGCCATGCTCGCCGAGGACTGGCAGAAGTGCCTGGACATCGCCAAGGACCAGACCCGCGACGGAGCGCACATGCTCGACCTGTGCGTGGACTACGTGGGCCGCGACGGCACCAAGGACATGCGGGAGCTGGCCAGCCGCCTGGCCACCGCGTCCACCCTGCCGATCATGCTCGACTCCACCGAAACCCCGGTGCTGCAGGCGGGTTTGGAACACCTCGGCGGGCGCTGCGCGGTCAACTCGGTCAACTACGAGGACGGCGACGGACCCGACTCGCGGTTCCAGCAGACCATGCGCCTGGTCGCCGAACACGGCGCGGCCGTGGTGGCGCTGACCATCGACGAGGAGGGGCAGGCCCGCACCGCCGAGAAGAAGGTCGAGATCGCCGAACGCCTCATCGCCGATATCACCGGCAACTGGGGACTGGCCGAATCCGACATCATCATCGACACCCTGACCTTCACCCTCGGCACCGGTCAGGAGGAGTCGCGGCGCGACGGCATCGAAACCATCGAGGCCATCCGCGAACTCAAGCGCCGCCACCCGAATGTGCAGACCACCCTGGGCCTGTCGAATATCTCCTTCGGTCTCAACGCCGCCGCCCGGCAGGTGCTGAACTCGGTGTTCATGCACGAGTGCGTCGAAGCCGGACTGGATTCGGCCATCGTGCACGCCTCCAAGATCCTGCCCATGAGCCGGATTCCCGAGGAGCAGCGCCAGACCGCGCTGGATCTGGTCTACGACCGCCGCGGCGAGGACTACGACCCGCTGCAGAAACTGATGGCGCTGTTCGAGGGCGTCTCGGCGGCCTCCTCCAAGGCTTCGCGCGCGGAGGAACTGGCCGCGCTGCCGTTGTTCGAACGCCTCGAACGCCGCATCGTCGACGGTGAGAAGGCCGGTATGGAGGCCGATCTCGACGCTGCCATGCGCGAAGTGCCGCCGCTGCGAATCATCAACGAGACGCTGCTGGCGGGGATGAAGACCGTCGGCGAGCTGTTCGGTTCGGGCCAGATGCAGCTGCCGTTCGTGCTGCAGTCCGCGGAGGTGATGAAGGCCGCCGTGGCGCACCTGGAACCGCATATGGAGGCCACCGACGACTCCGGCAAGGGGCGCATCGTGCTGGCCACCGTCAAGGGCGACGTGCACGACATCGGCAAGAACCTGGTCGACATCATCCTGTCCAACAACGGCTACGAGGTGGTCAACCTCGGCATCAAGCAGCCGATCGCCACCATTCTCGACGCCGCCGTGGACAAGAAGGCCGATGTGATCGGCATGTCCGGGCTGCTGGTCAAATCCACGGTGATCATGAAGGAGAACCTGGAGGAACTCAACGCCAAGGGGGTGGCCGAGCAGTTCCCGGTGCTCCTCGGCGGTGCGGCCCTGACGCGCGCCTACGTGGAGAACGATCTCACCGAGGTCTACGAGGGCGATGTGCACTACGCCCGCGACGCCTTCGAGGGGCTGCGGCTCATGGACGAGATCATGACCCGCAAACGCGGCGGCGGCCCCGATCCGGATTCCCCGGAGGCCACCGCCGAACGGGAGAAGGCCGCCGAACGCAAGGCCCGCCACGAGCGCTCCAAGCGCATCGCCGCCGAACGCCGCGCCAAGGAGACACCCATCGAGGTGCCCGCGCGTTCCGACGTGGCCGCCGATCTGCCCGTGGCGGTGCCGCCCTTCTGGGGCACCCGCGTGGTGAAAGGGCTGTCGGTACAGGAATATTCGGGTCTGCTCGACGAGCGGGCGCTGTTCCTCGGGCAGTGGGGGCTGCGCGGCCAGCGCGCCGGAGACGGCCCCACCTACGAGGAGCTGGTGGAGACCGAGGGCCGCCCGCGGCTGCGGTACTGGCTCGACCGGCTCACCGCCGAAGGGGTGCTCGCGCACGCGGCGCTCGTCTACGGCTACTTCCCGGCGGTCTCCGAGGACGACGATGTGATCGTGCTCACCGAACCGGACCCCGATGCGCCGCAGCGGTATCGGTTCACCTTCCCGCGCCAGCAGCGCGACCGTTTCCTGTGCATCGCCGACTTCATCCGCTCCCGGGAGCTGGCGCGCGAGCGCGGCCAGGTGGACGTGCTGCCGTTCCAGCTGGTCACCATGGGCCAGCCCATCGCCGATTTCGCGAACGTGCTGTTCGCGGAGAACAACTACCGCGACTATCTGGAGGTGCACGGCATCGGGGTGCAGCTCACCGAGGCGATGGCCGAGTTTTGGCATCGCCGTATCCGGGAAGAGCTTGTGCTGGAAGGACATTCGGTCGCCGACGAAGACCCGGCCGATGTGCTGGATTACTTCAAACTCGGATACCGTGGAGCACGTTACTCCTTCGGCTACGGGGCCTGCCCGGACCTCGAAGACCGCGCCAAGCTGGTGGACCTGCTGGAAGCGGGCCGCATCGGAGTGACGCTGTCGGAGGAGTTGCAATTGCATCCGGAGCAGTCGACGGATGCGTTCGTACTGCTGCATCCGGAAGCGAAGTACTTCAACGCGTAGAATTTTCGGAATTTTTCCGGGCTATTCGCGCAGAGTTGCAGGGTGGGCTCGGCGTGACGCCAGCAGGAGGGGTACAACCACATGACGGCAGACCGGCTGATTGCGGGACGGTATCGGCTCACGGATCCGATCGGCACCGGTGCGATGGGAGTCGTGTGGCGTGCGACCGATGTGCGCCTGCGGCGCACGGTCGCGGTCAAGCAACTGCTGCTGGGCCCGGGGCTGTCCCGCTCCCAGGCCATCGAGGCCCGGATGCGGGCCATGCGCGAAGGGCGGATCGCGGCGCGACTGCACCACGTCAACGCCGTCACCGTCTTCGACGTGGCCGAGGAGGACGGCCAGCCGTGGCTGGTCATGGAGTACGTGAACGCGCCCAGCCTGGCCGCCGTCATGCGGGAGAAGGGGCCGCTGCCGCCCACCCAGGTCGCCCGGATCGGGGCCAAGGTGGCGGCGGCGCTGGCGGCGGCCCATGACGCGGGCATCGTGCACCGGGACGTGAAGCCCGCCAATATCCTCGTCGCCGACGACGGCACCGTGAAGATCACCGACTTCGGCATCTCGCGGGCGGTGGGTGATGTGACCGTCACCTCCACCGGATTCCTCGCGGGCACACCGGCGTATCTCTCACCGGAGGTGGCGCGGGGTGAGAATCCGGAACCGTCCTCCGACGTATTCGCGCTCGGCTCCACGCTGTACGCGGCGGTGGAGGGCACGCCGCCCTTCGGTGAGGGCGACAACCCGCTCGCCGTGCTGCACTCGGTGGCGCGGGCCCGGGTGCCCGAAGCCCGGCGGGCCGGACCGCTCGGCCCGGTGCTCATGGAACTGCTGGCGGCCGAAGGCGACGCGCGGCCGACCATGAAACAGGCGCACGAGGCGTTGGAGGCGGTGGCCGAGGGGCGCGGTGTGCCCGCGCACGCGCATCCGAATCCGACCAAGGTGCTGCCCGCCGCGGCGGCCGCGGATGCGGCGGCGCAGACCACGGTGCTGTCCAATTCGCACGGCGTGACGGGCAACAGCACCGATCCGACCATGCATGTGGACATGGGTACGCCCGCGCGGCACACGGGTACGGGGACATCCGAGCGCCCGGCGAGCGGTCCGCTGCCGGTGGTGCCGAATTCCGGTGCGGCGCAGGGGACGCGGCGCGACCGTCGGCGGCTCGCGCTGGCCGGAGTGGGGGTGGTCGCGGCGCTGCTGCTCGCCGCGGTGATCACCACCACCGTGAACCGCGGTGGGGGAGGGGAGAATCCGCCCGTCGCCACCGGAACGTCGCAGGTCGCGCCGCCGGTCGCCGGTACCTCGAGCGCCGCGCCGACCTCGCCCGCGGTGATCGGCCAGGCCGACAGCCAGGAGCCGTCGCGCACCGCCGCGCCGACCACGACCACCGCGCCGCCGTCCACCACCACGAGTGCGAATCCGACCACGACGACCGTGACCACCACGCCGACCACCACTGCGGCCCCGCCGAATCCGGGCAATGTCAGTGCGTTCGTGCGGAACTACTACGGCATGCTGCCGGGGAATGTGAGCGGCGCGTGGTCCATGCTGTCACCGTCGTACCAGGCGGTCACCGGCGGCTACAGCAATTACGCGCAGTTCTGGGGCACCATCGCCGAGGTCCGCGTCGGTACCGTCACGCCGCAGGGCGCGAATCGGGCCGTCGTCGCCCTCACCTACGTCCTGAAGAACGGATCCACCGATAGCGAGAACCGCTGGATCGAGGTCGACAACAGCGGTGGCCGTATGCTCATCACCGCCTCCGGCCTCTGACCACCGACCCCGAGGAGTTGCTCCGATGACCCGCCCGGCCGCCGTGCTCTGGGATATGGACGGCACCCTGCTCGATTCGGAGAAACTCTGGGATATCGCCGTGCGGGAACTCGCGGCCGAACTCGGCCGCGAGATGACCGACCAGATCCGGCACGCCCTGATCGGCGCGTCCGGACCCAACGCACTGCGCATCATGTTCAACGGCCTGGGCCTGGACCCGACCCCGGCGGCCCTGGGCGAAGCGGGCCACTGGCTGGAGGCCCGCGTCACCGAACTGTTCACCATCGGCGCGATCCCCTGGCGGCCGGGTGCCCAGGACGCCCTGGCCACCCTCGCCGCCGCGCAGGTACCCATGGCCCTGGTCACCAACACCAAACGCTCGCTCACCGAATTCGGCCTGGACACCCTGGGCCGCCACCACTTCCACATCTCCGTCTGCGGCGACGAGGTGCCACACGGTAAACCGGCCCCCGACATCTACCTGCGCGCCGCCGAACTGGTCGGCGTCGCCCCCGAACACTGCGTGGCCATCGAGGATTCCCCCACCGGCGTCCAGGCCGCCGAAACCGCGGGCTGCTCGGTCCTGGTCGTCCCCTGCGAAATCCCCGTCCCCGCCCGCGACGGCCGCGTCTTCCGCGACTCCCTCATCGGCCTCACCGTCACCGAACTCGGCCACCTCGCCGCCGGTCACGCACCGGCCTGAGGGCCGTCCGGCACGGCGGTCGGCAGGTGCTCCCAGGTCACACCCGCTGCCCAGGGGCGACATTGCCGCCGGTGACCAGTGCGAGCACCTCCTGATCGCGGACGTCGTGCACGACACCCCTGTCCCCGTACAGGACACCCTGTGATCCGATGACGGCCATCGGCTCGAGCGTCGCACCGGCCTCGCCAGGACTGCCGATCGCGGCGTTCAGCAACGGCACCCCTCCCGGATCGACGATTCCGGAAGAGCACGACATCGTCGGCGGCGTCGAGGATCTGCGGAAGCAGATGGGAATCGACAGCGCGTTCACGGCCTCGGCCATGGTGTGGGACCTGGCGCGGCCGGTGGGCGACGCCGGATGCCGCCGATTCCAGCGCCGACGAGACCTGTCAGATCAACGCTGAAACGGCCCTGCGCGCGCTCACTGGCCACGCCGCGGGGAAGCACGGGCGGGTGCGTGTTTCCAGGGGCGGGAGGAACGCCGACGAGTCGGCCGCTCTCCGGCAGCCTCCACCGGCGCGGGGGTGCGCGTTGCTACGTTGGGCGCATGACCCCTGCGTGGATCGTCATCGTCGGGAGTGGTTTCGCCGGAGTGGAGTGCGCTCGGACGTTGGAGCGGACGCTGCGGCCGGGGGAGGCCGGGGTGACGTTGGTCGCGCCGGATGACGCGGCGCTGCATCTGCCGCTGCTGCCGCAGGTGGCGGCGGGGGTGCTGACGGCGCGGGCGGTGTCGGTATCGCCGCGGCGCTGGCCCGCGCGGCGCATCCGGCTGATGGCCGCCGCACGCAATAGTGCGCCGTCCATCGTGCGTCGGACCGACGGCGATCTCCGCACGCATGAATTCTGTTGGGATGCAAGAAAACTCTCTGACCACGTGCGGTGACCGATTCCAGCGAATCCCTGGCGCGCCGACGCCCCTCTGGTGAGAATGGTCGGCATGGTTACGAGCGGGGGTTGGACCGACGCGTGCCCATCCACTGGCGATGGGATGGTGGATGATTCGGTGAC
>NZ_JASCXP010000274.1:0-9875 GCF_030010695.1 Nocardia sp. CC201C | reverse complement strand
GTTCAGTAGCCCGTGCCGCCCGCGCAGAAGGGCTGGCAGGCTTCGGGGTGCGGGGGCAGGGTCGGTGGCCCCGCACCGAATTCCGCATTGCTCACCAGCACCATCAGCAGTACCGCGAGGGCGATCACGGCGGCGCAGGCGACAGCGATGATCGCCCAGTCGAGCTGCTGGTAGGTGACGATGGTGGCGGGCGAATCCTCGGGATTCTGGTATTGCGTTACCTCTGGCGGGCTGGACAGCTGGTCGATGACGCCGCTTCCCCAGCCGTATGCCGATGTGGGTGGCACGGAGCTTGTCCCCATTTCCGAACGAGCATTGTCGTGTTCAGGGCCGGGACCAGGCTACACGCTTATAGCGGCTATGCATAACGGTTCGAAGAATGAGAAGTATATCCGGAATTCAACCGTCTGGGTCAATTGCGAAGTCCCGCAGGGGCATTGTCGGAGCGGGCCACTCTAGAACATGTTCCTTCGCGACGCAATCCAGTGGTGAATTGTTCTATGCCACAACGGTTACCGGTGGCGAGATCAGTGAACGCGTGTAACCTACTGGCAAGTAGCATCATCGGCTACCGTCCAGTAGGGCAGGCAGGGACAGTTCGGCATCGGGGGTCGGACTATGGGCACGAAAATGTAAGGGACAGACTTGAATCAGTCGGCCACTCCGACTATTCGCCGGGCCACCGAGGCTGACATCGACGAAATCGTTCGCGTTGTCGCGGCGGCCTTCGCCACCGACGATCCGATCGAGGAGTACGTCTTCCCGGATGCGGCGATCCGCGAACGTCGCACGCCGGGCATGCTGCGGACGATGATCCGGCACCGCTTCCTACCCGGCGACGGCGCGATCGTCGCCACCCTCGACGACCGGGTGGTCGGCGCGATGCTGTGGTACCCCGCCGGATACCGCAAATCACTGTGGCGCGAAATGGTTTCGGGACCACAGCTGCTGTGGGCCATGGGACCGGCCACCGTGCGGGGCATCCACGTCGACGAGGCCATCGCCAGGGTCGCGCCCGCCGAACCGCACCACCTGCTGGTCTATCTCGGCATCGATCCGGACATTCAGCGCAGTGGGGTGGGTCGCGCGCTGGTCGACTGGGTCGACGCGCAAGCCGACCGGGAATCCGCGCCGGTGTGCGGGATAACCAAGGACGACAACGTTGCCTACTATCGCCGCTTCGGCTTCGAGTTCGTCACCAAGGCTCGGATCGGAAAGACCGGTCCGGAGCTGAATTTCGTCCTGCGCCCGCCGGTTCCGGTTCACGCGGATTGACGAACAGCGGGGGGCTATCAGCAGGTCCATTCTCCAGTTTCGCCGAGGAGCTCGTCGTGTCGGACATCGCCATTGTCGGAATCGGCTGCCGTTATGCCGGTGGCATCGATTCACCGGAATCGTTCTGGGACTTCCTGGTCCGCAAGGGCGACGGGGTGGTCGACATCCCGGAATCACGCTGGGACTATCGCCGCTACTACGACCCGGATAAACGCACCCCGGGTCGAATGTACACCCGGCGCGCCGCGTTCATGACCGGTGACCCCTGGGAATTCGATCCCGACTTCTTCGGCATCTCGCCGCGCGAGGCCGCGGCCATGGATCCACAGCAGCGCCTCGTACTCGAGGTGGCCTGGGAGGCGCTGGACGACGCCGGAATGGCGGGACGCATCACCGGCGCGCCCGTCGGCGTGTACCTCGGCGCGTTCACCCTGGACCAACTCGCGGTGTCCACCACCAACGCCGCGCTGCCGTACGTGGACATGCATACCGCGGTGGGCGCGTCCTACACCATGCTGTCGAACCGCATCGCCTACGCGCTCGACCTGGTCGGCCCGGCACTAACCGTCGACACCGCCTGCTCGTCCTCCCTGGTCGCGCTGCATCTGGCCTGCCAGGCCCTGGACAGCGGCGACTGCACGGTGGCGCTGGCCGGTGGCGTCACCATGCTGCTCGGCCCGGAACCCTTCGTCTCCATGTGCAAGGGCGGGTTCCTCGCCGCCGACGGGCGCAGCAAACCCTTCGACGCCGCCGCCGACGGGTACGGCCGCGGTGAGGGCTCGGGCATGGTGGTGCTCAAGAAACTCGCCGACGCCGAGCGCGACGGCGACCGGGTGTACGCCGTCATCAAGGCCACCGGCTCCAATCAGGACGGCCGCACCACCGCCATCACGGTGCCCAATGCCGACCTCCAGGAGGAACTGGCCAAGACGGTGACCCGGCGGGCCGGTATCGAGCCGCACCAGGTCACCTATGTGGAGGCGCACGGCACCGGCACCCCGGTGGGTGACCCGCTGGAACTGCGGGCCATCGGCAATGCCTACGGGCGGGTACCGGGCCGCACCGCACCGCTGGGCGTGGGTTCGGTGAAGGCGCAGCTCGGGCACACCGAAGCGGCGTCCGGCATCGCCAGCATCATCAAATCCGCGCTGGCCGTCGCCAACCGCACCATCGCCCCGCAGGGCTGGCTGAACGAGCCGAATCCGGACATCCCGTTCGACGAACTGGGGATCCGGCTCCAGCTGGAAGCCGAGCCGGTCGGTCCGGAGGTCGAGCGGATGACCGTGGCCGTCAACGGCTTCGGCTACGGCGGCACCAACGCGCACGCCATCCTCCAGGAGTACGTGCCCACCGCGGCCACCCCGCGTACCCCGAAACACTTCGGGGTGCTGCCGATCTCATCACGCAACGAACAGGCCGCCCGCGAACTGGCCGAGGGCTTCGCCCAGCTCATCGCCGAGGGCGCGGACCCGGCCCGGCTGGCCGAGGCGGCCTGGACCCGGCGGCGGCATCACCCCTACCGCACCGCCCTGACCTTCGGCGACGACACCGAATTGGTGCGCGGCCTGGTCGATTTCGCGCACGGCTCCGGCCGCGGCGCGACCAAGACGGTGGCCCGCAAACATCCGGAACCGGTCTTCGTCTGCACCGGCATGGGGCCGCAGTGGTGGGCCATGGGCCGGGAACTGCTCGAGGCCGATGGCGTCTTCGCCGCCGAGGCGAAGCGCATCGACGCGGTGTTCACCGAGATCACCGGATGGTCGATCGTCGCGGAGCTGCTGCGCCCGGAAGAGGAATCCAAGGTCACCACGACCGCGGTCGCGCAGCCCGCCAACTTCCTGGTGCAGGTCTCGCTGTTCGCCATGCTGGCGGAGCTGGGCGTGCATCCGGCCGCGGTGGTCGGGCACAGCGTCGGTGAGGTGTCGGCCGCCTACGTCACCGGCATGCTGTCACTGCGCGACGCCCTCCTGGTCAGCTACCACCGGGCCCGCTTGCAGGCCACCACCGCGGGATCGGGCGGCATGCTGGCCGTCGGGCTCCCGCTCGCCGCCGCCCGGGAACTCATCGCCGGTGACGAGCTGGTGGATGTGGCCGCCGTCAACAGTCCGAGCGCGGTGACGCTGGCCGGGGCCGCGGCGCGCCTCGACGAGATCGCCGAAACCCTCACCGAGCAGGGCACTTTCGCCAAGCGCCTGCACGTCGAGGTGCCGTATCACAGCTACCTCATGGAGCCGATCCTCGGCGAACTGCGCACGGCCCTGGCCGATCTCACCCTCGCCGAGCCGCGCATTCCGCTCTGGTCGACGGTCACCGGGGAACGGGTCACCGCGGGCGACTGGGATGCCGAGTACTGGTGTGCCAATGTCCGGCAGCCGGTGCGCTTCGCCGATGCCGTCACCGCGCTGGTCGGGGCGGGCAGCCGGGTGTTCCTGGAGGTCGGCCCGCATCCGGTGCTGGGCGCGAACATCCGCGAAATCCTGATCGGCGCGGGCGAATCCGGCACCACGGTGCCCACGCTCCATCGCAAGCAGTCCGATGCCGAGAGCATCCGGCAGACCATCGCCGGGCTGTACACGGCCGGGGCCCTCGATATCGACGCGCTCTTCACCGAGACCGTGACCCCGCACGTGGACCTGCCGCGCTACCCGTGGCAGCGGACCCGGTTGCGGAACCTCAATCCGGTCTTCCAGCAGCGCCGCCACGGCACCCCCGACGGCTACCCGATGCTGGGCGATCCGGACCTGGACAACTCCACCACCTCGTGGCGCCTCCAGCTCAGCGTGGGCGCGATGCCGTGGCTGGCCGACCATGTCGTCGGCGAGGCACGCATCCTGCCCGGCGCGGCCTACCTGGACGCCGCGCTGAGCGCGGTCGCGCTGCGCACCGAATCCACCCGGGTGGCGGTGGAGGAGGTGCGCTTCATCGCACCGCTGGTCATCGACGAGGGCGCGGCACCGGTCGTGGAACTGCGGGTGGAGGAGTCCACCGGCCGGTTCACCATTCGTTCCCGGGATATGGCCGGGTCCCTCTGGACCACCCATGCCACCGGGCGGCTGATCCAGGGCGGCGTCTTCGAGGCCACCAAGGTGGAGCTGCCCGACGTCGACGATATGTACGCCTTGGATCCGGCGGCGTTCTACGACGGGCTGGCGGCGCGCGGACTCCGGTACGGTCCGACCTTCCGCCGCGCCACCGCCGTCCGCGTCTCCGGTTCGACCGTGGTCGCCACCCTGGACGGTTCGGTGGCCCGCGACTCCGGCCACCTCGCCCACCCGTGCGTGGTGGACGCCGCGCTGCAGAGCGTGGCGGCGCTGCTGGCGGGCACCGGCGGCGCGGACGACGGCGCCATGGTGCCGGTGGCCGTGGACGGGGTGCGAGCCTTCGAGACCATTCCGGACCAGATGACGGTGGTGGCCCGGCTCGACACCACCGGCGCGCCCGTCGCCGATATCGATCTGCTGGACGCGGAACAGAATGTGGTCCTGCAGATCGTCGGCATGCGTTTCGGTTCCATCGCACCGGGACGCGGTGCGCTGCAACGGATGACCGACATCTTCTTCGAGGACCGCTGGGAGCTGCGGGATCCGGTGGACCGCGCCGCGCTGCCGTCGCCGGATGGTGCCTTCACGCTCGTCGTCGAGCTCGGCCCCGAGGTGAGTGATCGTGCCACCGCCGTGGCCGCGACCGCGCCGCGCTCCGAACTGTTCGCAACCGGCGATCCGAACCGCGACGGCCTGGAAGACGCTGTCCTGGAGCGACTTCGCGCCGCGGTCGCCACCGAGGGCGTGGAACGCCTGCATGTGGCCGTGGTGGCGGGCACCGCGTACGCGGATCTCGACGCCCTGTGGACGCTGCGCCGCCTGGCGGTCACCATCGAGGGCTTCCTCGAAGTGTGGCTGGAACAGCGCGGCGACGAGATGCCCATGACCGGTGACGGTTCCATCCACGTCAGCCTGATCACCGAACGCGCCTACGCCCATCCGGACGAGGACGCCGCGCCGAACCCGTCTCAGGCCGCGCTCGCCGGTGCCCGCCGCGTCCTGCTCAACGAGCAGCCGCGACTGCGCTGGCGGCTGGTGGACGTCGAACCAGAGGTCGCCACCGCCGATCTGGCGGCGGAACTGGCGGTTCCCGGTGCGTTCGGCTACGACAACGCCGACGAGGTGATGCTGCGCAACGGCCTGCGCTGGGTGACGGTCGTGGCCGCCACGCTGCCGGAACGGCTCGACAAGCTGGACGAGGCGGTGCCGCTCACCGATCCGGAGGCGAATTTCAGCCTGGAACTGCCCAAGTCGCGGGTGCTCTCGCGGCTCGGCTGGCGGCGCTGCGGGCGGCGGGAACCCGGACCGGGCGAGGTGGAGGTGCGGATCAGCGCCATCGGCCTCAACTACAAGGATCCGCTCAAGGTGATCGGCGTGCTCACCGAACAGGATATGGCGGAGACCTTCTTCGGCACGCTGCCCGGCATGGAGGGCGACGGCGTGGTGGTGCGGGTCGGATCCGGGGTGGACGATCTGGCCGTCGGCGACGCAGTGACGCTGACCTCCAAGGGTATGATCAGCCGCTATCACACCGCACCCCGCGACCTGATCATCAAGTACGACACCGACGCGGAACCCGGATCATGCACCAGCGGAACGGCTTTCGCCACCGCCGACTACGCGCTGCTGGAACTGGCGCGGGTGCGCGCGGGCGATGTGGTGCTGGTGCACGGCGCGGCGGGCGGCGTCGGCGCGGCGGCCGTGCAGATCGCGAAACTGCACGGCGCGACCGTGATCGGCACCGCGAGCACCGACGAGCGGCGCGCCTATGTACTCGACCAGGGTGCGGATCAGGTGCTGAACTCCCGCTCGCTGAACTTCGCCGACGACGTGCTCGGACTCACCGACGGGCGCGGCGCCGACGTGGTGATCAGCACCGCCCCCGGGGAGATTCTGCGCCGGAACTTCAAGGCGGTGGCCGAATTCGGCCGCATCGTGGAGATCGGCAAGGCCGATATCTACGGCGGCGGCGTGCTCGATATGCGACTGTTCGACAAGAACGTCTCCTATCACTCCTTCGATCTGGACCGCATGCTGGCCAAGCGTCGCGCCGAGACCATGCGCGTGATCGGCCGGGTCAACGAACATCTCGCTGCCCAGCGCTACCGACGGCTGCCGTTCGAGCTGTACGGCACCAATGACGTGACCAAGGCGTTCGAGGATGTGGCCCGCTCCACCCGGCTGGGCCGGATCGCGCTCAGCCTCGACGATCCGGCCCCGCTGGTGCGCCCCGACACCCGCCCGGTGACCGTCGATCCGGCGGCTCGATACCTCATCACCGGCGGTTTCGGCGCGTTCGGCCTGGCGGTCGGGCGCTGGCTGGTCGGTCGCGGCGCACGCCACCTCACCCTGCTCGGGCGTGGTGGTGCGCGCACCGACGCCAGCCGCGCCCAGCTCGCCGCCTGGCGGGAGCAGGGCGTCGAGATCGTCACCGAGCAGGTGGATGTCACCGACGCCGCGGCGATGGCGGCGGTCCTCGCCCGGGCGCACGACGCCGACCATCCGCTGCGCGGTGTCTTCCACACCGCGGGCGTGGTGGACGACAAGCGCGTCTCGGTCATGGACCGCGACAGCCTGGCCGCGGTGTACCGGCCGAAGATCAAGGGCGTGCACGCGCTGCGCCACGGCATCGCCGCCGTCGGGGCGGAACTGGATATGTTCGTGCTGTTCTCCTCGGGCAGCGCCATATTCGCGGGCACCGGGCAGTACTCCTACACGGCCGCGAACATCGCCCTGCAATCGGTCGCGGACGTGGTGGCGCGCGGGGGCGGCGAGGTGCTGGCGGTCGGCTGGGGCCACATGTCCGGCGGCGGCATGGCCGAGGCGGACGAGAACGTGGCGCGCTACCTGCGCACCACCGGTTTCGACGCCATCGATATGGACGAGGGCACCGAATTCCTGGAGAAGGCACTGGAACTCGATATCCACCACCAGGTGGCCATCATTCCGGTGGACTGGCGCACGGTCGGCAACACCGCGCCGATCTTCGGCATGACCGGCCGGGTGGCGGCGCTCATCGCCGCGGCGGCCGAGGACGACTCCGCCGCCTCGCATCTGGTCGCGACGCTGCGCGAACTCGACGAGGCACAGCGCGGGGATGTGGTCGCCCACATGTTGGCCGAGCAGTTGGCCGCGGTCATGGGAGTGGACGCCGACTCGATCGACATCCACATCCCGGTGCCGGAACTCGGCCTCGACTCCCTCATGGCGGTCGAATTCGGCGCACTGGTCGGCAAATCCGTGGGCGTGGACCTCATGTCGCTGAAGGTGGGCCGGTCGTTCACGCTGGCACAGGCCGGCGCGCGGGCCGCGGAGGTACTGGTCGGCGGCGAGCAGGCCGGAAAGGAAGCAGCATGAGCGAATCGGCACGTGAGTTGGCGCGGAAACTACTCGCCGACAAGCGCGTTCACCACGAACCCACCGCCCGGACGGTGACCGCGCGACCGGCGGCCGCCGCACCGGCACGCCCCCCGCGCGGGCCGGGCCGACAGTTCGCCGATCACCCGGAGGTGGCGGCGACCGTGCGGAAGCAGGCGGCCATCAAGGCCATCAGTGCGCAATCGGGCCTGACCAACCCGCTGTTCCTGCCGCGCGAGAGCCCGAACGACACGGTGATCCGGGCGGCGGATCGGGAGTTGGTGAACTTCAGCGCCTACAACTATCTGGGCCTGTCCAGCCATCCGCGGGTGGTGGCGGCGGCCAAGGACGCACTGGACCGCTACGGCGCGTCGGCCTCGGCCAGTCGTATCGTCTCCGGCGAGATCCCGCTCTACGGTGACCTGGAACGACGCCTCGCCGACCTGTACGACCAGGGCGATGCCATGGTCACCACCAGCGGTTACCTCACCAACGCCGGTGTGATCGGCTTCCTGCTGCGCGAGGGCGATGTGGCGGTCTGTGACTCGCTCATCCACGGCAGCGTGGTCTCGGGAACGCAGTGGGCCGGATGTCGGCGGGTCAACTTCCGGCACAACGACCCGGATTCGCTGCGCTCGGTGCTCAAGATGTCGCGCGGCGGCTTCGACCGGGCCCTGGTGGTGCTGGAGGGGCACTACAGCATGGACGGCACCATCGGCCGGGTGGCCGAACTGGCGGCCGTCGCGCGGGAATTCGATTGCGCGATCATGGTGGACGAGGCCCATTCGCTCGGCGTGCTCGGTCCGCGCGGGCTCGGCATTCGCGAGCACTACGCCATGGCCGGGGCCGACGTCGACATCTGGATGGGCACCCTCTCCAAGGCGCTGGGCAGCTGTGGTGGGTTCGTGGCCGCCGACGCCGATCTCATCGGGGCCATGAAGGCGAGCGCGCCGGGCGTGGCCATGCTCACCGGCGGTCCCGCGCCGTCCACCATCGCCGCCGCGGCGGCGGGCCTGGACCTGCTCGAGGCGGAACCGGAGCGGGTGCGGCGGCTGTGGAGCAATACCCGGACCTTCAACGACGCGCTCCGCGAGCGCGGCCTGGATCTCGGTGATTCCCAGGGAACTCCGATCGTGCCCGTCATCGTGCCCGGTGAGCTCCGGGCCGGATTCGTCTCCGCCACCCTGCTGGAACGGGGCGTGTACGCCGGAGCCATCTCGGCTCCGGCGGTGCCGGCGGGCAAGGAGCGGCTGCGGTTCTTCATCACCTCCGAACACACCGGCGAACAGCTGCGGTCAACGGCCGACCTGCTCGCCGAGGTGCTCGAGCTGGCGGATCGGATTCCGGAGCTGTCGGCGGTCTGACGGCGATCAGTACGGATTGGCCCGGTCCGCCCAGCGGGCCGCCAGGTCACCGGACAGGTGACGCGGGAAGGAGATCCGCGCCGGATCGCCGTCGGAGGTGTAGCGCTGCTCGGCCAGCCGGTCCAGCCAGTAGGCGGAATCGAACGGCACCGTATCGCGGCCCGACCGGATGCGCGGCACGGCGGCCGGATCGACCGGGCCGTACGGCGACGGCGCGGGGTTGGAGCCCACCAGCATGACGGCCTCGAACGCGTAGGAGGTGCCGTCCCAGCCGCCGGTCGCGGCCAGTGCCCGATCACCGGGAAAGCTACCCAGCGGCAGGGCCATGGCACGCACCGGCTGGTCCGGGACCGCCGCCGTGATGGCGCGGACGTTCTCCACCAGCTCCCGCTGCACGCCCGCCGCGTCGAGGCTCGCGAGGTTGGCGTGCGAGGCGGTGTGCGCGCCGATCTCGTAGCCGTGCGCGGCCAGCCAGGGCAGCGCCCGCTCCTCCCCGGCGAAGGGGTCATTGTTCACGAAGAAGGTGGCGGTGGGGGCGAAATCGGGGTAGCGGGACCGGAATTCCTCCAGAATCCCCACGGCGCTGTCGGGGGTGGGTTCGCCGTCGGCGGTGAAGGCGAGCTGGCTGGTGGTGGAATCGTCGAAGGTGAGCACCACCGGATGGGTGCCCGCGGGGATGTCGATCGTCCCGGAGATGTAGTCGGACACCGTGATCGGGCGGTAGTCCTCCCGGTACAGCCGCTCCAGCTCGGCGCGGAACTCCTCCGGCGTCTGGTCGTATTCGCCCGCGGGCGCGGGCGACAGCTGGTGATACATGAGCACCGGGACGAGTCCGAGC
>NZ_JASCXP010000273.1:0-9885 GCF_030010695.1 Nocardia sp. CC201C | reverse complement strand
GCGGCTCGATGGCGCCGCGGACGATCGCCCGCTCGTCGATGGTCTCCGCCCGGTACGGCAGCCGCGACAGGGTGGTGGTCATCTTGGCGACCGGGTCGGCGATCGCCTTCGGGGTGCCGAAGATGAAGGTCCACTCGTGCTCGTCGCTGACGTAGGGCACGACGGTGTCGAACAGGCTGTGGAAGCGGGTCCACGAGCGCTTCAGGGTTTCGTTGCGCCACATGGTCTGACAGCCCGCCTGCGCGGCCAGCACGCCGCCCTCGGACAGCAGCGCCTTACAGCGCAGCAGGAACTCGTCCTCGTAGAGGCGGTTGTGCTGGGCGTCCTCGACCCGCTCGTCGGGCAGGTCGATGACGATCATGTCGTAGCGCACGCCCGCGGCCTCGGCCCGGGCCAGGAAGTCCCAGCCGTCGGCGTAGTGCATCTTGATCGGGCCGGTCTGCGCGACCGCCGCGGCCAGATCCGCCTGCGTGTAGCCGTAGGGGAGGTGCTCGGCGCACAGCTCCACCTCGAGCTGGTCGATGTCGACGTGGTCGACGAGCGACGCGCCCGCGGCCACCGACATCTGCGAGGCCACGCCCTCACCGGACCCGATGATCAGCACCCTGTCCAGCTTCTCCGCCAGCGCGTACCCCGGGACCAGCATGGCCTCGTGGTAGGTGAGCTGCGAGAACTCGGTGGACTGGCGGTCGTCGTCGGAGAACAGGCTGATGCCCTGCTCGGTCTTGGCGATCACCATGTGCTGGTACGGGGTGTTCGTGTCCACGATCACCTCGGACATGTTCCACACCCGGGTCAGGCCCTCGCCGACCGGTTCGTGGATGCGGCGCGAGGTGTGGCCGCGCTGGATGACCTCCATGTTGACCGATCCGGGCGACAGCTCCTCCTTCAGCAGCTCGACCGCCTTCGTGGCACCGGAACCGATACTGCCGCAGGTGAATACGTCGACGAAGATGTCCCCGGACTCCGGATACGTGTGGATGGAGGCGTGCGACTCCGACAGCAGGGCGAGAATAGTGACCCCCTGCGGCTCGAACTGCTTGTGCACCACATCGCAAATGGTCACCCCCGCGGCGACCAACGATTTTCGGAGCGCACTCTCGAGTCGTTCGAGGTCGTCGCACAGCTGCGGGTCGACACCACCGAACTCGGCCAGCACATGCCAGCCGGTGAATTCTGCCGTCATAAGCGAACTCACTCTCGCTCAGCGCCGATGACATGAACAGTCAAAGGCGGAAAACCGTTGAAGGACACCGACGAATAGCTCGCCGTATAAGCGCCGGTATCGAGGATCCGAACGGGATCACCGGCTTGCAACGTGGTCGGAAGGAGGACACGCGTGCGTTGATAGAGTACATCGTCGCCATCGCAGGTCGGTCCGGCGACCACCGCCTCGTCCATCGGGTCATCGTCCCGATCGGTTTCGAAACGGTAGGCGATGTACTCGTTCTCGGTCTCGGCCATACCGTTGTAGCGGCCGATATCGAGGTATATCCAGCGCCGCCCGTCCGGCGCCTGGCGAACATTCACCACCTCGGCGTGAATCACACCGGTATTGCCCACCAGGGCGCGACCGGGCTCCACCACCAGTTCGGTGTGTTCCGGGAAATGGGCCGCGAACGCCTCGGCGATCACCGCACCCAGCTCGGACAGCTCCGGTGCGGCATCGGCGTACGAAATCGGCAGTCCACCACCGACATTCACCGACGGAACCGGAATGTCCTTGACGGCCAACGCTTCCGCGATGGCACCAGCCTGCTCGATGCCGATGCGCCAGGCGATCGGATCGGTCTGCTGCGAGCCCACGTGGAAGTACGGGCCAGCCACCCGCAGGCCCAGGTCACGCGCCCGCACCAGCAGCCGCTTGGCCTCACCGGGATCGCAGCCGAACTTGGTGCCGAACGGCGTCTGCGACTGCGGAGCGGAGGACAGGAACCGGCACTCCACCTCCGCGCCGGGGGCGTGCTCGGCGATGCGAGCCAGATCGTCCTCGGTGTCGAAGGCGTAGCGGCGCACCCCGGCCGCGTGAGCGGCGGCGATATGGGCGGCTTTCTTGATCGGATTCCCGTAACACATGACGGCCGGATCGACACCCTGCGCGATGCAGAGTTCGATCTCACCGATACTGGCGACGTCGAACTCGGCGCCCTCGTCGTTCAGGAGCCGGATGATCTCCGGCACGGGACTCGCCTTGACGGCGAAGCGAATTCGTGCCGCGGGTAGAGCGGCTCGCAGTGCTTGGTAGTTCGCACGGACCCGGTGCAGGTCGATGACCAGACGGGGGGATTCGAGCAGGTTTCGGTTGGTCAATCTAAGGGAACTCTTTTCGATCGGGCGCTGTGGCGGGATGTGGGCAACAGTGCGCGACGATACACGCGATCAGCCTGGAAAAACGAACCGGCCAGCGGTCGTCTTCGTCACCGTACCGCCGGGACGGTTGAACAAACCGGACCGGGCATCTTACGGAACTATGAAGAAATCGGGGCGCGAACGGGGCGGCGGTCAGCCCGCCGACACCGTGACCTCGTCGAATACCACTTCACCGGCGGCATCCGACTCCGCCAGATCGACCACCGCCGCCACGGCCCATCCGTGGTCACCGGACGGATCGTCCAGCACCTGCCGCACATGCCAGAAACCCGGCCGCTGCTCGATCTGGAACAGCTTCGGGCCGCGCGCGTTCGGCCCGATACCGATCTCGCCGTATTCGTCGTAGTAGGGCGCGAGTTCGCCTTCCCAGTCCAGGCCGTCGCCCAACTCGTCGAGTGCGTCCCAGCGGCGCAGCGCGGCCATCTCCACCCGCCGGAACATGGCATTGCGCACCAGTACCCGGAACGATCGCTCGTTCGCGGAGATCGGCCGGAGCGCCTCCGCGCCGAACGCCACCTCCTCGGTATCGCTCTCCGCGCCCGGATTGGTGAGCTGCTCCCATTCGTCGAGCAAGCTGGAGTCGACCTGGCGCACCAGCTCGCCCAACCACTCGGTGATGTCGTCGAGTTCCTCGGTGCGGGCCTGCTCGGGCACCGTGCGGCGCAGCGCCCGGTAGGCGTCGGCGAGATAGCGCAGCACCACCCCCTCGGAGCGCGCCAACTCGTAGGTGGACACCAGTTCGGCGAAGGTCATGGAGCGTTCGATCATCTCCCGCACCACCGACTTCGGCGACGGCTCGAACTCCGACACCCACGGGTGGCCGCCCTTGTAGGTCTCGAAGGCGGGCTCGATCAGGTCGGCGAGCGGTTTGGGCCAGGTCACCTCCTCGAGCAGCTCCATACGCTCCTCGTACTCGATGCCGTCGGCCTTCATCTCCGCCACCGCCGCACCGCGGGCCTTGTGCTGCTGGGCCATGAGCAGCTGGCGCGGATCCTCCAGGGTCGCCTCGATGAGCGAGATGACATCGAGGGTGTAGGTGGGGGATTCTTTGTCGAGCAGCTCCAGCGCGGCCAGCGCGAACGGCGACAGCGGCTGATCCAGGGCGAAATCGCGTTGCAGGTCCACGGTGAGCCGGGCGCGGCGGCCGAACTCGTCGGGTGTGTCGAGCTGCTGCACCACGCCCGCGTCCCGCAGCGCGCGGTAGAGCCGGATGGCGCGCAGGATGTGCCGCCGCTGTGCCGGGCGCGGTTCATGGTTCCGCTCCAGCAGATGCCGCATGGCGTCGAAGCAGTTGCCCTTGCGGGCGATCACGTTCAACAGCATGGAATTGGTGACGCTGAAACGCGACATCATCGGTTCCGGGGTGGCCCCGACCAGCCGGTCGAAGGTGTCCTCCGACCAGGACACGAAACCCTCCGGCGGTTTGCGCTTCTGGACCTTCTTGAGCTTCTTGGGATCGTCACCGGCCTTGGCGATGAGGCGGGCGTTCTCCACCTCGTGCTCGGGCGCCTGCACCACCACGGTGCCCATGGTGTCGTAGCCGGCCCGGCCCGCGCGGCCCGCGATCTGATGGAACTCGCGGGCATTGAGGCGGCGGGTGCGCACACCGTCGTACTTGGTGAGACCGGTCAGCAGCACGGTGCGAATCGGCACATTGATGCCGACGCCCAGGGTGTCGGTGCCGCAGACCACCTTCAGCAGGCCGTCCTGGGCCAGCTTCTCCACCAGCCGCCGATACTTGGGCAGCATGCCCGCGTGATGGACGCCGATACCGTGGCGGATGAAGCGCGACAGCGATTTGCCGAAGCCGGTGGCGAAGCGGAAATCACCCAGGGCCGCGGCGATGGCCTCCTTCTCCGCCTTGCTGGCGAAGTTCACGCTCATCAGGGCCTGCGCCCGTTCGATCGCCGCCGCCTGGGTGAAGTGCACGACGTACACCGGGGCGAGGCTGGTGGTCACCAGATCCTCGAGAGTTTCGGTGATCGGGGTGCGCACATAGGAGAAGCTCAGCGGCACCGGGCGTTCCGAACCGGAGACGACCGCGGTGTCACGGCCGGTACGGTCTTTCAGATCCCTCGCGAAGAAGTCGACCTCGCCCAGCGTGGCCGACATGAGCAGGAACTGCACCCCCGGCAGTTCGATCAGCGGCACCTGCCACGCCCACCCGCGATCCGGATCGGCGTAGTAGTGGAACTCGTCCATGACGACCTGGCCCACCGGGGCGTCCGCACCCTCGCGCAATGCCAGGTTGGCCAGGATCTCCGCCGTCGCGCAGATGATCGGCGCATCCGGATTCACCGCCGCGTCACCGGTCACCATGCCGACCCGGTCCGCCCCGAACACCTCGCACAGCGCGAAGAACTTCTCGCTGACCAGGGCCTTGATCGGGGCGGTGTAGTAGCTGCGCTGGCCGCGATTGAGCGCGGCGAAGTGCGCGCCCAGCGCGACCATCGACTTACCCGAACCGGTCGGGGTCGCCAGAATCACATTCGAGCCGGTGAACAGCTCGAGCAGCGCCTCCTCCTGCGCCGGATACAGCGTCAGGCCCTGCTCGAGGGTCCAGTCGACGAAAGTCTCATACAGCCACTCGGCATCGACGTCGGGTACGGCACGGTCGGGGACGAGTTCGGATAGCTGCACGCCCACCTACGTTACTGCGTTTGATTGCCTCCGCTTCGCTCCGGCGGGTTCGCGGCGCTGAAGGTCCCGGTTCTTCCCTCCCTCCGCTCCTCCGCTTCGCTCCCCCGCTCCGGTCAGTCCAGAACCGGGACGCGCCGCGAACCGTCTGGAGTGTTCTTCTGCGGAGCTAAGGCCGCGGTTGGCCGTTCTCGTCGTCGCCGAAGCCGGACTGTTCGGCGAGGAAGCGTTCGAATTCCGCGCCCAGTTCCTCGCCGGTGGGCAGGTCGCTCTCGCTGGCCAGCAGGCTGGACTGGCGTTCCTGGGCGGTGACGAAGCTGTCGTACTGGCGTTCCAGGGCCGCCACCACGGTCTCCACCTCGGAATTGCCCGCGATGTGCTCGTTGACCTGCTCCCGGACCCGGGCCGCCTGCTCGGTGAGCGCCGCCAGGGGCAGCTCCAGCCCGGCGTTCTCGGCGACGCTCTCCAGCAGCGTCTGCGCGGCCTCCGGATAGGCGGTCTGGGTCAGATAGTGCGGCACGTGCACGGAGAAGCCGACCGATTCGTGGCCGTGCTGTGCCATGCGGTACTCCAGCAGCGAGGAGGCGCTGCCCGGCACCTGCAACTCACCCGGCCAGCGCTGGTGATCGCCGATGAGGTCGCGGTCGCTGGCGTGCGCGGTCATTCCGAGCGGGCGGGTGTGCGGGATCGCCATGGGGATCGCGCTCAGACCGATGGTGCGGCGCACACCCAACTGCTCGGCCAGCAGCCGCACGGCGGTCACGAACTTCTCCCACCGCAGATCCGGCTCCAAACCGGCCAGCAGCAGGAACGGTGTGCCCTGAGTGTCCTTGAGCGCCCACAGGTTCAGCTCCGGCTCGGTGTAGTCGGAGAAGTGGTCGGTCTTGAACATCATGAGCGGGCGGCGCGAGCGGTAGTCGAGGAGTTCGTCCATATCGAACGAGGCGACCAACTCCGCCTCCAGGCTCTCCCGCAGATGCGTGGTGGCCAGGCGGACGGCGTGACCGGCGTCGGTGAAACCCTCCAGCCCGTGCACCAGCACCGGACCCGCGCCGTCAGCGGAGGACAACTGCGGCGCGGGGAACTCCAACTCGTACATGCTCGACTCGTAGTCCATCGCTTCATCCCTTCTGCATGGTCTCCAGCGGTCCGGTCCGGCGGAACTCGGCGGCGCGTGCCGCGGTTCATTCGCCTGACGGGCGATACTGGGACCACCACCATTGTCCCTCATGCCCTCGCGTGCCCGCGCCCCGTGGGTGCGAGCCCGCATCTGGTGTGCAACACGCCCGACGGTGGAACGCATTCCCACACCGCTCGCGGTCACACCTGTTTCCGGCGTGGCATCCCGGATGAACAGCGGAAATTCGGCATAGTGGACGGGTGATCGTGCCGGATTCGCCGTGCCCGCGGCAGCCTCCAGTGTCCGTGGTGCGGCGCCGCCGCACATCGACCGTACGGCGGATATCCGCACTGCTGGGTGTCGCGGCCCTGGGCTGTGCGCTCACCGCCTGCGGAACCACGGTCTCCGGGCACCCCCGGTCCTCGTCCGGGCCGAACTCGACGGCCGCGGTATCGGAACTGGCACGGCTGCTGCCGAATCCATCGCAGTTCCCCGAGCCGTACGCGGCGGTGGAACTGCCGCCGGACACCGCCGAGCAGGCCGCGCACGATCTCGACGGGATTCTGCCGGGCGCGCGGGTCGATCCGGAGGACTGCGCGCCGGTGCCGCCGGTATCCGTACCCGCGGTCTCGGTCGGCACCGACGATGCCACCCGCGCCACCCTCACGGTGGAGCTGGTGCGCACCGATCACTCCCTGGCCACCCTGCAACGGCAGCTCGAACGCTGCGGCACCGTACGCGCCACGCAGAACGGCACGACGGCCACCGTCACCACCGAACTGCTGCCGCCGCCACCGCTGGATGCCGACGAGACGGTGGCGCTGCGGCGCACCGTCCGGTCGGAGGCGGGCGATCCGGAGACCACCCGCAACATGCGCACCCTGCTCGGTCAGGTCGGCGATGTGCGAATCACCGTGACCTACATGACCTTCGGTGCCGACAGCCTCGACGGCGAGGCCCTCGACTCGCTGTTCACCACCGCGGTGAGCAAGGTGCGCAGGGGCTGACGGGTCAGCAGGCCGAGCCGCTCGCCGAGCCGCTGCCCGCGGAACCCGAACCGGCGGAACCGCTTCCGGCCGAGCCGGTATCGGCGGATCCCGAGGCCGACCCGGTGCCCGCGGACCCGGAGGCCGAACCGGTGGGGAACCAGCCGCAGCCGGAGGCGTGCTGGGTGACGGTGTAGACGATGGTCGACGTGTTCTGCGCCTGTCGCGCGCCCACCGTGTACGTGCCCGAGGCTTCCGGCCGCCACTGCAGCGTGGCGGTGATCAGGCCGGAGCTGGTGCGCTGCGGCGTGGCGGTGCCGACGGCGGTGTTGTTGATCAGGAAGTCCACCGCCTCGAACTGGGTCACGGTCACCTGGATGAGGCAGCCCGCCGCGACCGAGCACGGCCGCTCGTCGATACCGGTGATGCTGATGTCCTCGATATCCGCGGACGCGGATCCCGCCAGGACGACCGGTGCGGTCAGGGCGAACAGCGCGGCGGTCGCGCCCAGCCCCGTACGTGTTCTCGTCATGTGATCACTCTTCTGGCGAATCAGCCCGCCGAACCGGACGGGAGCGAGCCACCGAAGGATCCGGTGCCGCCAGGGCTCTGGATATCGTAGGTGATGACGCCCGAGGAGACGCCCTGCTTGGCGACGATGTGGTAGCTGCCGGATTCGCTGGGATTCCAGACCACTTCGGCCGAACCGCGGTTGGGGTCCCACTGATCCTGCACCGGCCAGGCGTAGCCCACGACGGTGCCGTTCACGGTGACGGCGACCTCGTCGAGACGGTTGTTGCCGACGGTCCGAATGCGGATGACGCAGCCACCCGACGTGCCGCAGGTCTCACCGGACACGCGGGCGTCGACGCGGATGTTCTCGGTATCCGCCGACGCCGTCGGGGCCAGCAGCACCGGCACGGCGACGCTCGCCACGGCGACCACGAGACCGCCGAAAGTACTTCTCTTCATTGCTGATGCGTTCTTCCTTCCGACACCGAGCCGATGGTGTCGAGGCGGACTGTAACAGCGCGACGGTGGCGGGTCGGGCAAAATGAAACGCTACGCATTCAGATTTTTCGCCGGGTGGGTCGCCGATCGTCCGTCACGCGACCTGCCGGAATCGGACGGTAGCAGGGGGCACCGACGAAAAGCCCTCGGCGCGAGCCGATTCGCGCCTATTCCACACAGCCGCGGCGACTACTCACAGACTTGTCCGACGCCCAGGTCGGCACTCCGGCGCGGTCGGCGCCATCGCGCACCGTGAGGACATGACGAATTCCACCGAACCCCTGCCCGCACCGCCACCGGGTGACGCCCCGCGCTACCGCTACTGCGAACCCGCGCGCATCCCGCGCCACCGCGGCCGCCGCACCTGCTCGGGCGGGAACACCTTCCCACCGGACGACTTCGGCACCGAACGCTGGCTGCCACCACCGCCGGATCCGCTGGCGGACGACGACCCGCCGCCGGTCGAGGGCGGTGAAACATCCGACGCCCGTGCGCCGTACACCGAGCCGCCGGGGCGCGGCGCGGACTCCGCGGCAACGGCATCGGCCGGGGCTGCGCGGTCGCCGGAGCAGGCGGTGTCGCGGGAGCAGGTGGAGTCGCCGGAGCAGGCGGTGTCGTGGGAGCGGTCGGTGTCGCCGGCGCATGCGGAGTCGTTGGGGCGGTCGGTGTCGCCGGCGCATGCGGAGTCGCGGGAGCAGTCGGAGTCGTTGGAGCAGGCGGTGTCGCCGGAGCAAGCGGTGTCACCTGGCCAGGCGGCGTCACCCGGGAATACGCTGTCGGCCGAGCGTGCTGGGTCTGTCGAGCGCGCCGCGTCTGCCGAGCGTGCTAGGACTGTCGACAGCGCTGGGTCTACCAAGGGCGCCGCGTCGGTCGAGAGTGCTGGGTCTATCGAGAGCGCCGCGTCGGTCGAGAGTGCTGGGTCTATCGAGAGCGCCGCGTCGGTCGAGAGTGCTGGGGCTGTCGACAGCGCCGCGTCGGTCGAGAGTGCTGGGGCTGTCGACAGCGCCGCGCCGATCGGGAGCGCGGTGTCTGCCGCGAGCGCTCAGTCTGCGGAGGACGGGGTATCGGTCGACGACGTGGTGACCGCCGAGAAGGCCGTCCGGGCCGATCGTGCGGCGACGGACGCGGATGCCGCGTTGTTCGGGCATGCCGCTGTGCCGCAGCAGCATCTGCGCGAGCCGGGGGAGTTCATCGCGGCGGTGCCCGCCATGCTCGGATTCGTGCCCGCGCGGTCGCTGGTGCTGGCGGTGCTGCGGGCGGAGGAGGGGCGGGCGGATACCGCGGCGGTGGATGTGGTGGTGCGGGTGGACACCGATGTGACGGGACGGGCGGCGGTGCGGGCCATGATGGACCAACTCGCCGATATCTGCGTGCGGCAGCGGGCCGTCGCGGCGCTGGCCCTGATCGTGGACGACCGCGCCACCGTGCCGGATGCGCGCCACCGGGGAGTGCGCGCACGACGCCACCGGGAACTGACCGACCTGCTCGCCGCTCGGCTCGCGGCCGCCGATGTCACACTGACCGGCGCGTGGGCCGTCGCCGGATTCGACGCCGGGCGGCCGTGGTGGAGCGTGCTGGACCCGGCGAACACCGGCGCGCAACGGGCTCCGGCCGACTCGCCGGTGACCTTCCGGCAGGTCCTCGACGGCCGTCCGCTGCGCGGATCGCGAGCCGAACTGGCCGCCGTGGTGGCGGTCGACGCCGACGCCCGCCCCCCGGTGGCGGCGGTGGTGGGGGGGTGTGTTTTTCACAAAAACGAGC
>NZ_JASCXP010000272.1:0-9917 GCF_030010695.1 Nocardia sp. CC201C | reverse complement strand
GCACCGCTGAGCGCGTCCGCATCGGCATCAGCGTCGGCATCGGCCGGATTCCCGTTCGCGCCGGAGCGGCCGTTGCCCGCCGCGGCGCGATCGGTGCCGGGCCGACCGTCGACGGGCAACCCGTCGCCGCGTCGACTCGGGCCACCAGTGCCGTGGCCGGCTTGTCCGTCGCCGGACGGATGCGGCTCGACCCGAGCATCGCCGGAGCCATGCCGGCCGGTAGCCGCCAGCCCATCGCCGACCGACTTCGGCTCGCCCCGGCTGCCGCCGCGGCCGTTCGGCCCGGTCACCGTCAATCCGTCAGCGGACGGACCGCCCTCGACCCGGCCGGCCGCACGAGCAGCTACCTGCCCGCTGCCCGCCCGCGCCGCCTGCACGGCCCAGTACACCGCCTCCGGCGTCGCGGGCGATGCCAAGTCCACGCTCACCCCGCCCGGCCCGAACGCCGCCGCGGCCTGCCGCAGTGCCTCTCGCACCGAGAACGCCAGCATCAGCGGCGGCTCGCCGACCGCCTTGGAGCCGTACACCGCCCCCTCTTCGGTGGCGTCGCGCAGCAGCCTGACATTGAACTCCTCGGGCATCTCCGAGAAGCTGGGCAGCTTGTAGGTGCTCGCCGCCTGGGTCAGCAGCCGTCCCCGACCGGGCCCGTCGCCGGTGTCCCAGCGCAGGTCCTCCAGGGTCAGCCAGCCCGCGCCCTGCACGAAGCCGCCCTCGACCTGGCCGATGTCGATGAGCGGGGAGAGGCTGTCGCCCACGTCGTGCACGATGTCCACGCGCCGGATGCGGTACGCGCCGGTGAACCCGTCCACCTCCACCTCGGTCGCGGCCGCGCCGTAGGCGAAGTATTTGAACGGCGAGCCGTGGAAGGTCTTGGCGTCCCAGTGCAATCCCTCGGTCCGGTAGAAGCCGGAGGCCGACAGCTGCACCCGCTGCATATAGGCGGTGCGCACCAGGGTGTCCCAGTCCAGTTCCGCGTCGCTGCCCAGGGCGCGCGCCACGCCGTCGACGATGCGCACGTCCGAGGCGTTCACGCCCAGCTGCGACCCGGCCACCTGCTCCAGCCGCGATCGCAGCTGTTCGCAGGCGTTCTTGATGGCGCCGCCGTTGAGGTCGGCTCCGGCGCTGGCGGCGGTGGCGGAGGTGTTGGGCACCTTGTCGGTGCGGGTGGGGGCCAACCGCACCTTGTGCAGCGGAATGCCGAGGGTGGTCGCGGCGACCTGCATCATCTTGGTGTGCAGGCCCTGCCCCATCTCGGTGCCGCCATGGTTGATCAGGACCGAGCCGTCCTTGTAGATCAGCACCAGCGAACCGCCCTGGTTGAAGGCGGTCAGGTTGAACGAGATGCCGAACTTGATATTGGTGAGCGCCAAGGCGCGCTTGGTGTTCGGATGCGCGGCATTGAATTCCGCGATCTCGCGCCGCCGCCGCTCCCAGTCGGCGGTGTCGCGCACCTCGTGCCAGATCTTGCCGATACGGTCGGTCTGCCCGACCGGCTGCCCGTACGGCGTGGTCTGTCCCGGCCGGTAGAAGTTGCGTTCGCGCAGGTCCGCCGGATCCAGTCCGAGCAGCGGCGCGCACCGGCCCAGGATGTCCTCCATCACCAGCATGCCCTGCGGACCGCCGAAGCCGCGGAAGGCGGTGTTGGACACCGTATTCGACTTGGCGATGCGCCCGGCCACCTGCGCGTGCGGAATCCAGTAGGTGTTGTCGATATGGCAGAGCGCGCGGGCCAGCACCGGTTCGGACAGGTCCAGGCTCCAGCCGCCGTCCGCGGTGAGGGTGGCGTCCAGGGCCTGGATGTGGCCGTCGGCGTCGAAACCGATCCGCCAGGAGGCGTGGAAGCCGTGCCGCTTACCCGACATGGTCAGGTCCTGAGTCCGACTGAGCCGCAATCGGACCGGGCGGCCGGTCAGCTTCGCGCCGAGCGCCGCCACCGCGGCGAACCCGTGCGGCTGCATCTCCTTGCCGCCGAAGCCGCCGCCCATGCGCAGGCACTGCACGGTCACCTCGTGGCTGTGCAGGCCGAGCACGTGCGCCACGATCTCCTGGGTCTCGGAGGGGTGCTGGGTGCTGCTCTGGATGAACACCTGCCCGGCCTCGTCGACCTGGGCCAGGGCGCAGTGCGTCTCCAGGTAGAAGTGCTCCTGGCCCTTGAACTCGAATTCGCCGGTGAAGACGTGCGCCGACGCGGCGAACCCCGCCTCGATATCGCCGCGGATCATGGTGGGCCGCGCCCCGTGGAAGCTCTCGGCCTCGATCGCCTCCCGCAGCGTCACGATGGCGGGCAGCTCGTCGAGTTCCACCTCGACGGCCGCCGCGCCCTCGCGGGCCGCCTCCAGGGTCTCCCCCAGCACCCAGGCCACCGCGTGGCCGTGGAACATGACCTCGTCCGGGAACAGCGGCTCGTCGTGCTTCATCCCGGCGTCGTTGACGCCGGGCACATCGGCGATGGTGAGCACGCGCACCACGCCGGGCACGGCCAGCGCGGGTTCGGTGCGCAGGGCGGTGATGCGGCCGTGCGCCTTCATCACCTGCACCGGATAGGCGTGCAGCACGTCCTTGGTGCGGTACACCAGATCGTCGGTGTACAGCGCGGTCCCGGTGACGTGCAGCGACGCGCTCTCGTGCGGCAGCGGCACGCCGACGACGGGCTTCTCCGGACGTTCGGACAGATGACTCATGACAGCACCGCCTCGGTGGTTTGCGCGTACAGCTTCCGCAGACTCTGGCCGAGCATCGCGGCGCGGTACTCGGCACTGGCGCGGTGATCGCTCATGGGTGTGCCCTCGGCCTGGAGCACTCCGGCGGCCCGCTCCACGGTGTCGGTCGACCACGGCTGCCCGACCAGGGCCGCCTCGGTGTCGCGGGCGCGGATCGGGGTGGCGGCCACGCCGCCCAGCCCGATGCGCGCCGAGCGGACCGTCCCGTCCTCGATGTCGAGCGCGAAAGCGACCGCCACACTGGAGATATCGTCGAACCGCCGCTTGGCGATCTTGTGGAATGCGGAGACCGGCGCCAGCGGCAGCGGAATGCGCACGGCCCGGATGAGCTCGTCCGGCCGCCGCACACTCTGCCGGTATCCGGTGAAGTAGTCGGCCAGATCGACCTCCCGCTCCCCGTCCATGCAGGCGAGCACCACCGCCGCGCCGAGCGCCAGCAGGGCGGGCGGGCTGTCGCCGATGGGGGAACCGGTACCCAGGTTGCCGCCGAGGGTGGCGTTGTTGCGAATGAGCCGGGAGGCGAACTGCGGGAACAACTCCGCCAGCAGCGGCACCCGGCCGTCCAGGCGGCGTTCGATCTCGGTGAGCGGCACCGCCGCGCCGATCTCGATGTGCTCGGAGGTGACGCGCAGCTCCCGCAATTCGGGCAGCCGGTCGATGGCGATGGCGTACTCCGCGCGCCGCGCCCGGATATTCACCTCCACGCCCCAGTCGGTGCTGCCCGCGACCAGGACCGCGTCGGGCCGCTCCCGCAGCAGCCCCAGCGCGTCGGCCAGGCTCGCCGGTCGCCGGAAGGTGCGGCCGTCCCGGGTGTACTCGGTGGCGACCGGGGCGGGTGCGGCCTGTTCCCGGCGGCGCGCGAACGGGTCGTCGGCATCCGGTGCGCCGAGCGCGAAGGCCGCGTCCCGAATCGGACGGTATCCGGTGCAGCGGCAGAGGTTTCCGCTCAGCGCGTGCAGATCGAAGCCGTTGGGGCCGTGCTCACCGTCGTGCGAATGCGGTTCGGCCGCAGCGGAATCCGCGACAGCGGCGGTCGAATCGGCGGCGGTTTCCGCGACGGCGGGCGCGGCGGACGGGCAGCGGCCGGGACGGTAGTACTCCGAGGCCATGCTGCAGACGAATCCGGGCGTGCAGTACCCGCACTGCGAACCACCTCGCACCGCCATCTCCCGCTGCACCGGGTGCAGTTCGGTCGGCGCTCCGGTCGCGTCGAGGGTGCCGAGCCCCTCGGCGGTGACGATCTCCTGACCGTCCAGGGCCGCGACCGGCACCAGGCAGGCATTGACGGCCACCCAGTCGGTGGGCTGTTCCACGCCCGGTCGGGCCACCATAATCGAGCACGCGCCGCATTCGCCCTCGGCGCAGCCTTCCTTGCTCCCGGTGAAGCCGCGCTCCCGCAGGAAATCCAGAACCGTCGTATGGGGTGCGGCCGGGGAAATCGGCGTGGACTTCCCGTTGACCGTGATCCGCGCCTCTACCATGGCACTACCTCATTTCGGTGCATGGTCGATATGAATATCCTAGTCGCCATTTCAGGAGCTTTCTGTTTCGGTGACGCCGCTCGCGAACCCGGAGCGCGTATCCACACGCGGCGACCTGCCGCGGGCGATGACAGAAGATCGAAAAGAAACCGGGGCCGCCTACGGGCGCGCCGGAAAGTGGGCTGTTCAGCAGCCGTGTGCGACGCGACCCGGGACCCAGACGGTCCGGTGAGCGAGGCGGCGCAGATCGGAGATGGCAGACATCCGACATCGCCTCCTTTCAGCCGCTCACGAGTCGGTGCGCTTGAAACTACGTTGCGGCGGGCCCCCGGGTCAAGCCGATCGAGTAAGGCCCGTCACAGTCTGTAGGAATCTCCGAGGGACGTGCCGCCGATGTCCGTCCGCGTCGATGGATCGCACAAATGGATATGGCGGCAATGTTTCTCACGGTAAACGCGTCGTTGCGTTCATCGGAGGTGGGATGTGTCGTTCAGCAATTGCACCGACGCATTCCCGTTCCCGTAATAGGCCACCGCCGACAGCGACGCGGCCGCGAGTTCCATCCGGAACAGCGACGCGGGCGGCGCGCCGAGCGCCAACCGGATCAGGGTGCGCAGCGGTGCGACGTGTGAGACGACCAGGACGGTCTGCCCCGGATACCGGGCCAGCAGCGCGTCCCGTACCGTGCGGACCCGCTCGGCCACCGCCGCCAGGGTTTCACCCGTACGGCCCGGCACCGCCGTCGGCGAGCGCAGCCATACCGCCAGCTCATCCGGATGGTCCGCGCGCACCTCGGCGAAGGTCATCCCCTCCCAGTCCCCGAAATCCGCCTCCCGCAGCCGCGGCTCGACCTGCACCCGCAGGTCCAGCCGGCGCGCCAGCACCTCGGCGGTTTCCAGGCAGCGCCGCAGCGGTGAGGACACCACCGCGTGCACGGGCTCGCGCGCCGCGAGCGACCGGGCGGCGGCCTCGGCCTGTCGCCGCCCGGCATCCGACAGGGCCGGATCGCCACCGCTGCCCGAGAAGCGCCGCCGCGGGGTCAGCGCGGTCTCACCGTGCCGGAGCAGCAGCAGGGTGGTGGCCGCCCCGGATTCGACGCTCATAGCTTCGTGACGAGGTGGTTGCCCAGCACCAGATAGTCGATCTCCGTACCCAGGAAGCAGTTCAACGCGTCGGCCGGGGAGCAGACGATCGGCTCACCGGCCACATTGAACGAGGTGTTGATCAGGCACGGCACATCGGTCAGGGCGGTGAATCGGCGCAGCAGCGCCGCCAGCCGCGGGGTGTCGCGATCGGTGATCGTCTGCACCCGCGAGGTGCCGTCCACATGGGTCGCGCCCGGAATCAGGTCCCGGAACTCCGGCCGCACGTCGAAGACGAAAGTCATATAGGGAGAACGGGTTTTGCGCCCCATGTCGAAGATCGCGGGCGCATCCGACTCCAGCACGATCGGCGCGAACGGGCGGAACGGTTCGCGGTGTTTGACCCGGGTGTTGATGACGTCCTTGATATCCGGGAACCGCGGGTTGGCGAGGATGCTGCGATGCCCGAGGGCGCGCGGACCGTGTTCGAGCCTGCCCTCGTACCAGCCGATGACGACCTTCTCGGTGAGCAGCTTCGCCACCTGATCGACGATCTCGCCGTCGTCGAGGCGGGTCCAGGCCACTCGGTCACCGCGCTGCCGCAGTGCCGACTCGATCGCCGCATCGCCGAATTCCGGTCCCAGATAAGGGGTTACGGATGGCGTGCTGCGCCCGGCGCCCGGCGCACCGTGCCGGAGCCAGGTGTGCACGGCGGCCCCGATGACGACGCCGGTATCGCTGGCGCCGAAGCTCACGGCCATATCGTCGAATCGGGAGCCCTCGAACAGCGGCGTGTTGTTGAGGCAGTTCAGCGCCACGCCACCCTCGAACAGCAGGTGATTCAGGTCGGTCTTGGCCTCCAGCGCGCGCACCTGATGGGCGGTGACGACGCCCAGCATCTCCTGTGCGGCGGCGGCCACCCGGGCCTGGTACTCGAGCGTGTCCTCGAATGGACCGAAATACCGCTCGAACAGCGGATCGAGGCCGCGCGGATCATCCGTCTCCAGCGGCCGGGCGAAGCTGTAGCGCCCGTCGGGGTGCAGTGCGACGAATTCCTCGAGAAACGGATTCGGCACGGGTGGCCGGGCATAGCCGGACAGACCCATGACCTTGTATTCGTCATTGTTGGGCACGAATCCGAGAAAACGCGTGATCGCGCTGAACAGCAGACCCATCGAATACTCCGCGCCGATCGCCGTCTCGTCGAAGAGATGGATGCGGCCGCCGCGGATCTCCCCCATCAGCGTCGAGAGCACTTCGGCGCGACCGTCGCTGATGAGGAACGCGGTATCGCGCATACCCGCCACGTAATACCCGGTCATGGCGTGGGCGAGGTGGTGCGGCACGAAAACCAACTGATCCGGCGCCGGGGTGTGGCCGGTGCGGGCGGCGAAATCCGCCGAGATCGCCTCATGGCCGACGACCTCGGTGTACAGCGCGCCGATAGCGGCCAGCAGGTCCAGTTTCGCCGTCGGCGTCAGCGGCGCGGCCACGATGCCCGACAGCATCTCGTCGAGGACCCGCGGCGAGAAGTCGAACGGGATCGCGATCCGGTCGATATCGGCGAACCGCACGCCCGCCTGTTCCAGGCACCAGGTCACCGCGTTGATCGGGAAGTCGCTGGTCTTCTTCTCCCGGTTGAACCGTTCCTCCTCCACGGCCGCGACCACCTCGCCGTCCACCAGCAGGGCGGCCCCGGCATCGTGCCCGAGCAGATAGTGCTTATCGGTGCCGACCGCACCGAAACGCTCGGCGAAGACTTCCGAGACGCGGGTGAATCCATTGCACCCCAGGACAATCATGGCGGCTTCTTTCTGTACTACCCGGTCGCGGCGGGCGGTGGCTGTCCGGCGACGGGCATCGGACCCGTGCCGCGGTGTGCGATGGCTAGCCGACGCTCTGAGCGCGGCAGCGGTCGGTGGTGAACGGGGCGAGGTCGGTCCAGGGCCGTTCACCGCGGACGAGAGCGCGGACCAGCTCCGCGGCGGCGGGCGCCTGGCACAGGCCCTGACCGGAGAAGCCGGCCGCGTAGACGACGGGGCGAGCGGGATCGCGGCCGAGAAAGGCCATGCCGTCCGGGCTGACATCGAGATCGCCACTCCACCCCGGCTCCAGCGGATTCCCGGCGAGCGCGGGGAAGGTCGAGCCGAGCAGGCGGGCCACGCGATCCAGCCACGTTTCCCTGGTCTCGCCCGGCCCGGGGCGGCCCATGCCGACCAGGATGCGGTCATCCCACCCGCGTATCCGCAGGCCGGACGGGTGCAGAGTCATGGGCAGCGTGGCGATTCCGGCGGGTGCGGCGGTGAGCAGCAGTTCTACGGGATAGGTGGTCACCGGCAGCGACACCTCCGCCATGGCGGCGACGGCCCCCGCCCAGGGGCCCGCCGCGCACACGATGCTGTCGGCCCGGATGCTGCCCGCGGGCGTGTGCACCCGGCCGTCGGGATCGATGCCGGTGACCGGTGTATCCGTGCGCAGCAGTGCGCCCGCCCGCTCGGCGGCCCCGGCATACCCGCGCACGATGGCCGCCGGATCGCAGGCGTAGGCATCGGGCGACCAGGCGGCCGCCAGCACGGTGCGCGGATCGACGAGCGGGTTGAGTCGCGCCGCTTCGGCCGCGGTCACGAGTTCGACCCGCACCCCGGCGGCCCGCTGCGCGGCGTGCGTGCGCCGGAAGTCCGCCACCTGGTGTTCCTCGGTGAACAACACCAGAAAGCCGGTCTGCCGCAGGCCGATATCGGTTCCGGTGCGGGCGCCGAACTCGTGGTAGGCCAGCAGGCTGCGCACGGCCATAGCGCTGGTCAGGTCGTTGCCGGGGAAGTAGGTCCGCAGGACGCCCGCCGTGGTCCCGGACGCACCTGATCCGAGCGCGCCGCGTTCGAGCAGTACGGTTCCGACACCGGCCGCGGCGAGTTGGCTGGCCGCCGCGGCGCCGATGACGCCGCCGCCGATGATGAGCGCATCGGTGCGCTCGGGCAGCCCGCTCACGACTGCTGACCGGCCTGGGCGGGACGCAACTGCCGCAGATGATCTCCCGTGTCCCAGGGGTACAGGTGCAGATTCCAGCCGCCCAGGCAGTTGACGTAGAGGGCCAGCTGACTCGCCACCGCCAGGAAGTCGTCGCGGTCGAGCCGGTCCAGGCAGGCCAGGAAACGCTGGGTGAAGTCCCATAGCCGCTCCAGCCCGCAGTAGCCGAGGAATTCGGCCGGAACGCCGACCAGCAGCCGCGCCATCTGCCGCAGCGACTCCATGGGCATACCCTGCACCGCACCCCGAACCAGCCCGCCGTAGCTGGCGTACCCCAGCGGCCGCGTCTCACCATTGACGAAAAGTACTGTGGGCAGCACGGTTTCGAAGCTTCCTGCTCCGGACGGAATCAAGCCCCGGTGCAGATCCGCCAGTTCCGGCGGCACGGTCAGCCAGGCCCGCTCGGTGGCGGCATGCACATCGTGGATGAGGCGATTCGCCTCGGGCTCGACGGCGGTCAGATGCGGAATACGGTGGCCGCCCGCCGTTCCCGCCCGGCGGACCTCCACCAGGATGGTCCGCTTGGTCGCGTAGACCGCCTCCCAGACGGCCTGCCCGGCCACGGCCAGCGCGGGCATGTCCGCCGTCCGGACCCGGCCCACCGGGGTGGCGGGCATGGGTTCGGTGAGCGTTCCGTACTTGATGCCCAGATGCTGTAGCGCGGAACAGAATACGGTGCCGTCGGGAGCCTCGCGCCGATCCGCGATCCGGGTGGACGCGGGCAGATGCAGCAGCGAGGGAATCGGCGCCACGTGGTACAGGTGCTCGCCCGCCACCAGCGCGTGTCCCTGCAGGCTCCGGTAGGGCAGCGCCTCCCACAGCGCGTCGGCCAGTTCCGGATTGCGGCCGTCGAGTTCCGCGGTGACGGTGATACCCAGCTCGGGCCAGGCGATATCGATGTGCCGACCGGACGACGTCTCAGTCACGGTTGTTCCCTTCGTTCTTCGCGTTGTCGCCGCTGCTGGTTCCGCTAGTTCCGCGCGAAATGGTCACGGATGGCATCGGTCTGCTTCGCCATCATGGCGATGATCGTCTCGACGACCTCGGTGTCGGCGTCCTCGGCGATGGTCAGCTCACGGGTCCAGTCGAAGAAGCAGCGGTTCGGGTCGTTGGTGATCGGGCGGACGCGGATGGTCGCGAGATAGCGCTGCACGCCCATGGTCGGTTCGATGGAGCGGTAGGTCTGCGACCGCCGGACCTCGTCGCGTCCGGCGACCTCCTGCTGCACCAGGCCACCGCTGAAGGTCAGCGTGAAGTTGTACTGCGACGGAACCCGCTCGGGCCCACCGTCTCCGACCCAGTGCACGTTCTCGGCGGCGGCGCCGGACACGATCGACACCATCCGCAGCGCATCGCGCACCACGGCCCAGACGGTATCGGGATCGGCATCGACGACCGTCGAGTGGTACATCGTGTGCCTACGCTGGACCGCCATGAAAACTCCTTGTCCCGCAAGGGGATTCCCTTGCTTCAAGCTTCAACCTGCGTGAGCCAGTACACCGGGGGACGGGTGACGGCGGACAGAGACGGAAGGCACGAAGAAGATCACCGGCCGGGACGGGCATTTCGTAGAGTTCTACAACCGGGACGACATTCGTATTCTCCTG
>NZ_JASCXP010000271.1:0-9959 GCF_030010695.1 Nocardia sp. CC201C | reverse complement strand
CCCACCCGATTTGCCCCCACACCCCCACCCCGTGTAATTTTCATCCGCGCACTCGGAGCACTCCGAGAGCAAACACTCGGGGCTATGGCGCAGCTGGTAGCGCACCACACTGGCAGTGTGGGGGTCAGGGGTTCGAGTCCCCTTAGCTCCACCACAGGTGGCATTGCACGAACCGACTCCTAGGCCACACCGTCCCGGTCGCGGCCCTGACCGCCCGCGAAGTAGACGTCCTCGATCCGGTTGCGGTGAGCTATCCGCCGCTTCGCGAAATCTCCAGCCGCTCAGACCAGTCCGTGCTCGTGGGCGAAGACCACGATCTGTACGCGGTCGCGCAGGCCGAGTTTTCGCAGGATCGCGCCGACGTGGCTCTTCACGGTGGACTCACCGGCGTACAGGAGTTGGGCTATCTCGAGGTTGGAGTGTCCTTTCGCGACCGCGGTGAACACCTCCTGTTCCTTCTCTGTCAGACCGGTATAGGCCGCTGGAACGGGGGTGCGGGAGCGGAATTGGCCATCGAGCAGGATAGCGAGGTCGTGTGGGGCGAGTACGGCGTTGCCGGTGTGGACCGTGCGGACGGCCTCACACAGCATGCGGGGATTGGTGTCCTTGAGCAGGAAACCGCTGGCGCCGTAGCGAATCGCGGTCGCGGCCCGGTCGTCGAGGTTGAAGGTGGTCAGCACCAGCACGCGCAGGGGTTTGGTGCGGCGGGCGGCGCGTTCCGGGGAGAAGAGCTGGCGGGTTGCCTCCACGCCATCCATTTCCGGCATACGGATATCCATCAGGACGACATCCGGCTCGAGTTCGTCGACCAGGCGCAGCGCGTCGAATCCGTCGGCCGCGTGCCCGGCGACCCGCATACCCGGCTGGGCGTCGATGATCACCGCGACGCCGGTGCGGAACAGCTCCTGGTCATCGACCAGGAGTACCCGGATGTCATCGTCGCCGCTCACGGTGGTTTCGCTGGCAGGCTTACTCACGGGGCGAGCCTACGCAAGGGAACCCGGGCGATGACGGTGAAGCGGGGCGTGTTCGGTTCACCGGTGTGCTGATCGCCCCGCGGGCGAATATCGAGCCGCCCGCCCACCGCCTCGACCCGCCGCCGCATTCCTTCGAGTCCTCGCCCATCCGCTCTCGTTTGCGCGGCATCCCCGGGGGTGCGGGAGTTGGTTGTTGCGATCCGCAATTCCTCAGAGGTCCAATGTAATTCGACAGAAACCGGCGTGGCTCGGCTGCCATGCCGCATCGCATTGGTCAGCATTTCCTGCAGCACACGGTAGGCGACCGTGGCCAATTCGGGAGCCAGTGTCCGGGCGTTCCCGATTTCGTCGAAGGTGATCTCGTGCCCGCTGGCACGCACCCCCTCCACCAGGGTGAGCAGCTCGCCCGGTCCGGCATCCGGCGGTTCGGTCGAGGTGAGGACCTGGCGCACATCCTGCAGTGACGAGCGCGCCAGCTTCGCGATCGCGGCCATCGACACCCGCAGCGCATCGGTATCGGCGATGAACTGCGCCGATTCGGCCTGCGCGAGAATCACCGCCAGCGAATGTCCGACCACATCGTGCACATCTCGGGCGAGCTGGGCCTGCCCTTCACGCAGCCGCGCGATCTGTTTGGCCTGCACGCTCTCCTGGTGAGCCAGCTCGGCATCCGCCTCGGCCGTGCGCTGCGCGGCGTGGGAGTGCGTCGCGCGGTCGGAGTAGCGCCGCAGCGCCAGCCCGGCCAGCCAGGAGCCGCCGAAGAGCGTGGTGATCAGGAGCGCAACGTAGACGCCCGAGTTCACCGCCATCGTCCCGAACACCGGAATCGACAGCGCACCCGCCACCTTGGTGGCCGTACCACCCCAGTGCGCGGTACCGAATATCACCGCAGCCCAAGCCATCTCGACCAACAGCACCGGAACTCCCGCGGCCAGCTGAAATGCGAAGGTCAGCCACACCACGGCCAGCGCGGCAGCGGGCCACCGCCGAGTGAGCCCAACCGCCGCCGCGGTGGCGACGACGACGGGCACCACACTGCCGCGATTGGGGAACACGTCGAAGCGGACACTGAGCCACAGCTCGACAATTCCGCCGATGAGCACAACCAGCGCAGCCGTCCCCGCTGGGATCCAGTCACGCCGGCCCTCTCGGATGGCCCTCACCCGACCTCCTGGTAGCGCGGAAGAGATATTCGCAGGCAATCGAACCACGGACGGCGAGGTCCGGTTCCACACCAGCACGGTCGTTTCGCGTGGTGCGGATCGGACCTCCCAACCCGTCGCCCCGCACACCCGCGGGGCCGAGTACGGACAACTCAGTGGTCGTGCACGGCCCGCGAGCCCGCGGTGATGACGGCCGATCGAACCAGCGCGCCGACAACCAGGACAGCCGCACCGAACGACAAGGCGATGAGACCGAGCACCCCGGCCATCTCACCGGAGGCCCCCGCCGCGGAGTTGGCGGTGAAAGCGCCGATCAACAACACCAACGCGGCGACAACGGCGAGACCGCCGCCCACCCATACCGCCCGGAACATGCTGAGCTGCGCACGCGAGGCCACATCGCGCAGGCGCGGAGTACGAACGGGGACGGCGTTGGCACGGGAATTCATGGGTTCTCCTTCGGCTTCATGTGAACGAGTCCCACTGTCGTCGGCCGTCGGCGGCGATACCTCCTCCCGAGGTATCGAACGAGTAGCCACAAGTACCGGTCGAGGTGTACGGAGGTAGTCGACCGCAGCCGCGCGTGGACCACACTGGCGCGCCGACTATCACTACGTCAGCCCTTCCGCCCGGTCCGGGTGTGCTGGGTCGCGGTGGCGGGCGGGGTTGCGGTGTGCGGCCAGCGAACCAGCTCCAGGGTCGCGTGCAGGGTTTCGGATTCGGCAGACTGTCCTCGGCGATCTGATACGACAGCAGCTTTCGCCCACATTGTGGCGCGGGACCACGCGGTACCAGCACCGTGGTCACCGTCGCTATCTCGGTCAGGCGCTCCCGACAGTGGCCGACAACTGTGCGAGAAGCCAGGCGATCAGACCGCCGAGGTCCCGCCGCCTGCTGTGCGGAGGTCGTATAGAACCGGCCTGGAGTGGGGGTCTACCTCGGGCAGTGTGCCGAGGTTGGCCTTGGCGTCGGTGGTGACCACTGTCCGGCGCGTGGCCACTGCTGTGGCGGCAATGATCAGGTCGTGGGCACCGCGTGGCTGGCCTGCCCGGCGGACGTATGCCATCAGCCGGGCGTGTGCGCGTGCGACATCGAGGGTGTGATCTTCGACGGGTGTGGCCGCAATGAATGCGTCGACGAATGCCTTCCGTGCGCCCTGGTGAACTGTCGGACGGGTGGTAACTCCAGCCTCGAACCGCACCGAATGGTGCACATGCTGGCCCGTCAAGCTACCGATCAGTCGATCTGCTCGGCGAGTGCGATGAGGATGCCTGCGGGACCGCGCAGGTAGCACAGGCGGTAGCTGTTCTCGTATTGCACCAGGTCGCCGAGGGGTTCGGCGCCGTGGGGGCGCAGGCGGTCGAGGGTTGCGTCGATGTTATCGACGGCGAACATGATGCGGTGCATGCCGAGGGTGTTGGCCGGCGGGTTCGGGTCGGCGTCTCGGGCTGGGGGTGACTGGTATTCGGTCAGCTCGAGGCGTCCGTGGCCGTCCGGGGTGCGCATCATCGCGATGTCCGTGCGGACTCCCTCGAGTGCGATGAGGCGGTCAACCGAGCTGCCCTCGATGGTCGCCTCGCCTTCCAGCTCGAGTCCGAGCGCGGTGAAGAATGCCGTGGCCGCTGGGAGGTTGTCGACGACGATGGCGATGTTGTCCAATCGCTGAACTGTCCCGGGTTGGCGGTTGTGCGGGTCGGTGTCGCCCATGATGGCTCCCTTCGGGGCGCGCCGCCGGTCAGGCGGCGTGTGTGTTGGCGCTTGGTTCGAACCACTCGGTTGTAGCAGCGGCATCCGGTTGATTCTGTGGATCAGACGGGGAAACCAACCGAAACTCATCGACGCGGCCGCGTTCGGGCGGAATCGGTGGTGTTGGGGTAGCGCCTCGAGCCGAAGGAATTACAGTGCCTGAATCCCCTTCAGTACCGCACGGAGCACGGTGAGGTCATCGGAAGAGCCCGGGCCGACGGCGGGGGCGCGGAAGTCGAGGACGCCGTCACCGATGAGATCGCCGACCAGGATCTTGGTCGCGGTGATCGGCAGGTGCAGCCGGGCGGCGATCTCGGCCACCGAGAGCGGCGATCGCGTCAACTCCACGATGGCGGCGTATTCGGGTTCGTGGCGGCGCAGCCTGCCGAGGCTGGAAGCGACCACCCGGGTGACCATGTCCACATCGGTGCGGCGGGTCTCGGATCGGCCCCGCGTCACCGCGTAGAGCCGCACCACCGGCCCGGCTTCCTCGTCGTACCACGAATCCGGTGAATCGTTCATGTGTACTCGGGCTGCGTCGGAATTCGTTGCTCCCGAACAGGATCGGCAGCGCCCGTATCCGGAGCGGAGGTGGTGAGCGCGTTCGGGATCAGCACGATGGCCTTCACGCCGCCGTAGTCGGATTCCGTGAGCCGCACTGTAATACCGTGGCGGGCTGCCAGTTTCGCGACCACGAACAAGCCGAGCCGGATGTCTCCGGCCAGGGTCGCGACGCTGAAATCCGGTGGCTGTGCCAGCAGCGCGTTGCGGGCGGCCATATCCTCCGCGGTCATGCCGAGGCCCTGGTCGGAGATCTCGATGGCGATTCCCTTGCCGACCAGACCACCGGTGATTTCGACGGGCGACTCCGGTGGGGAGAATGTGGTGGCATTGTCGGCCAGTTCCGCCAGCAGGTGGATGATATCGGTGACGGCGGGTCCGATGATCTGTGTCTCCGGCAGCTTGCGGACGTGAATTCTGGTGTAGTCCAGCGATTCCGCGCCCGCACCGCGAACCACGTCGATCAGCGGCACCGGGTTGCGCCACTTGCGTCCCGGCTGTTCCCCGCCGAGCACGATGAGGTTCTCGGAGTTGCGCCGCGCCCGGGTCGCCAAGTGGTCGAGCTGGAACAGCAATTTCAGCCGGTCCGGTTCCGGTTCCTCCCGCTCGGCCTTGTCGAGCAGGGCAAGTTGGCGGTGCACCACGCCTTGGGACCGGTGGGCGATCTTCACGAACACCGCGTTCACGCCCGCCCGGGTCTTGGCCTCGGCTACTGCGGCGTTGACCGCCGCCCGGTGTGCGCGGTTGAAAGCGTCTGCGACGTGGCCGATTTCGTCGGACCCGAAATCCAATCGGTCGGCGTCCTGATCGAATTCCTCGCCGGCCGAGAGTCGGCGGATCGTCTCCGGCAGTCGTTCGTCGGCCAATTCCAGCGTGTCCCGGCGTAGCCGGCGCAAGCGTGCGATGAACTTGTTGGCCAGCACCAGCGCACCGAGAAAGGCCAGCAGCGCGAGCGAGAGTACGCCCGCCCCGGCGGAAAGCGAGTTCCGCTCGAGCCGATTGCCCCGTTCGGTCGCCTCGAAATGCGCGTCGACGCTTTGGGTTTCCCACAGGTTCAGCAGATCGCGCCGGACCTTGCCCGCGACCTGCTGCCATTCGGTCAGTGTCAGCGGTAGCGGATCGGCGGATTCGCCGGATGTTCGACCGCTGTCGGCGGTGATCGGGCCGCGCTGGATGATCGCGTCCTCCATGGCGCGCAGCCGCTGCCATTCCGTGCTGGCGGTGATCGCCTTCCATTGGTCGAGGTGCGCCCCCCGCAGCACCGACCCGAGGTAGGCGACCTCGCCGCGTCCGTCGCCGATGTATCCGGTCAGCTCCACCAGCAGCTGCGGCGACAGCTCCTCGGTGAGCATCATCAGTGAACCCAAACCGCTGGTCTGCGAGATGGATTCGGCGGCCCGCAGCGCATGCACCGACTTGTACAGTTCGACCGCGATATGGGATTCGGGCGCGACGTCCGCCGAGATCAGCCAGCCGTTGACGATGGCGGCGACCGCCATGCTGTACGCGGTGAACGCGTCCGCGGCCGGGATGGCGCGCGCGTCGATGGCGGCCCGCAGGGCGGGCACCTTCTGGCCGACACCGACCCGGAAGAACCCGTCCTTCAGGTCGGGCCGCAGCTCCGAGAGCGCATTGGCCTGGGCCACCACCGCCGCGTACCCCGCATCGGATTGCTTGCGCGCCGCCGGCAACGCGAATCCGGCCGAGTCGTCCCCGGCCAGGAACAACAGCGAGAGCCGACGCTCCTCCTGGAAGGCCTCGATCATCATGATCGACGGCCCGGAGGTGCCGCGCGCCAGTTCAGCGAACCGATCGGCTTCCCGCCCGCTCTGCACCAGATAGGCGGATCCGCCGACCCCGATCGCGAGCAACGCGATACTCGGAATGAGCACAATGACCAGCACTCTGGTCCGCACGCTGGCAGCCCGCTGCCGCAGTGCCGAGATCTTATGGAGGAATCTGCTGCCGATCACCGAATTCTCGTCTACTCACAGGTCTGGCTATCCGCCAGCGGTGCTCGCAAAGCTAGTCACTGAAACGCCACCCCCGCAACACTTTCGCCGATCAGCCGCATCCGAATTCGTAGGGAGGTCGCTCAACCGGGAGGCCGCCAGGGCGTGCCGGATCACAGCGCCACGTCGGCCGCTCGGCCGCTAGTTCGCGATCTGCGCCAGCATTTCGGGAGGACGACCGCCGCGGCCGTCCGACGCGTCGGGCGAGAACTTCGGATGCGGGGGCCGCACCCAGCGTGCCGCGGAGCGCTCCTAGCGGGCGTGGTCGGGGTGGGTGAGGAGCCGGTCCATGCGTGCGCGGTTGTCGTCGTCGACGGGGGTCCAGACGGTGAGGATGGTTTCGGGGGTGGCGGGTAGTTCCATGCGGGTCAGGGTCAACGCGAGGTCGCCGACCGCGGGGTGGCGGTAGATCATGGTGTGGGTGGGTGGTGCGGCGACGTCGCGGGTGGCCCACAGTCGCGTGAATTCGGGGCTGGCGGTCGCGAGGGCGCGGATGAGGTCGGTCCAGGTGGGGTCGTCGAGGTGGTGGGCGAAGTCGGCACGGAATGAGGCGACCATGTGGGGGAGGCCGGCGTCGCGGTTGACGAAGCAGCGCGCCTCGGCGGGGGTGGTGAACAGTTCCCACAGCACGTTGCGTGAGCCCTCGGGGGCGGTCAGCCGTGGCCACAGCGCGGCCGCGGCGGCATTGTGGCCGAGCAGGTCCCAGCGGGTGTTGATGGCCGCGGCCGGATACCCGGTGATGGCGTCGAGGATGGATTGCAGGGTGGGGGTCAGCGCCCGCGCTCGGGTGGCCGTGGTAGGGATCGGGACCTCGGCCAGTCGGTAGAGGTGGGCGCGTTCCGCGTCGTCCAGGCGTAGCGAGCGTGCGATGGCGTCGAGGATTGCCGCGCCGACGTTGATGGGGCGTCCCTGTTCGAGCCAGGTGTACCAGGTCACCGATACCCCGGCCAGCCCGGCGACCTCCTCGCGCCGCAATCCTGGTGTCCGGCGCCGCAATCCGGGTGCCAGTCCGACCTGGGCGGGGGTGAGGCGGTCGCGGCGGCTGCGCAGGAACGCGGCCAGTTCGGTGCGGCGGGGAGCGGGAGGCACGGCGTACATCATCGGACACACCCGGCGCCGGATGCCAGGCGGTTGCCGGGTGCTGCTGACACCAGTGTCAGCAGTGTCTTGGTACCGGTGCCACGGCCCCGGCAGGCTGCGATTCGCACCATTCGACATTCACCGGATGAGGAGTCCATAGCTCATGACCGAAACAGATACGTGCGCGACGACGTCCGCGCGGCGGAGATCCACATCCGCGGGTGCGGCCGGGACCGACGGTGCGCCTTTCACGTTGCGGTTCGCGGTGCGCAGCTACGAGCTCGACACCAATCACCATCTCGCTTCCACGGTGTATCTGCAGTACGCCGAGCACACCCGCTTCGCGTGCGGGCAGGCCGCCGGGCTGTCACCGCGGCAGCTGCTCGCCGACGGGTTCGGGCCGATCAACCTCGAAACCACCGTCCGCCACCATGCCGAGCTGCGCGCCGACGACCAAGTCGACGTGACGTGTGCGTTCGTGTGGGGGCCGGGCAAGACCCACCGCGTCGAACACGTGCTGACCACACCCGACGGCACCCTGGTCGCCGAGGTCACCAGTGTCAGCGGCCTGCTCGACATGCGGACCCGACGCCTGGTCGCCGACCCGGCTCGGGAACTGCGCGCCCGCGCCACCCACCCCGAGCTACTGGGTCTCGCGTGAGGCCAGGGCTCGACAGCGGCACGAAGCACCGTCTGGGGCTGATCGATCACGGCTTCGTGCCGCGCAAGCTGACCGTCAGCTATGTGGCGATCTGCGCCGGAGAGGTCGATATCGCGCTGCTGCACGATGCCTTTCGGCTGCTGTGTCGCACGTATCCGATGCTGACCGGCACGATCGAGGTCACCGGTGACCAGTGCTGGCTGCGGATTCCCGGCGACGGCACGAGCGCGGCCACCACCGAGGTCGTGGTGGGCTCGATCGCGGACTGGCTCGCGGGCGCGGGGCGCACGCCGCTCGATCCCGCACGCTGCCTGGCGACACTCACCATCGTGTGCGACGGCGCGAGGACCGCGGTCGCGCTGCGGGTGTGTCATGCGATCAACGACGCCACGTTGGGATCGGAACTGCTGGCCGTGCTCTGGCGCATCGCCGCCACGCTGGCCGGGAGCGCCGCGTTCCCCGACGTCACGCCGGTCTACCCGCACAGCCTCGAACACGCCTATCACGCCCGCGGCATGGCCCTGCCCGACCTCGCCGCCCCGGTGGCGGGCCAGGTGCACAGCATCCCGGCCGCCGACCGCGGTGACGGCCCGGGGTTCGCTCCCGTGCCGGGCGGGCGGATCACCTTGTCCCAAGCCGACACCGGCGCGCTGCGCGCACGTGCGCGGGCGTCGGGGACGACGCTGCACGCTCTGCTGTCCGCCGCGATCGTGCGGGCCGAACGCGAGCTGCTCACCGCAACGGCCGGGGATGCCGCCGAATTGCCGATGGTCATGTTTCATCTCGTCGACCTGCGCGGCCACCTGCGTCCCGCGGCACGCTCCGACGAGGTCACCAACGCGTTGGGGTTCGCGTCGACGGTCACCGCGTGCACTCCCGGCGCCGCCCTGAAAACGCTGGCCACGCAGGTGAAGGCGCAGATCGTCGCCGGCATAGCGGGTGGGTCCGCACTGGCGGTGATGCGAGCCGCGGCGGCGGTGGCCGCGCACGGCGGCCCGCGCAAGGGCGTCGGGAACTTCATCACCAACTGGGGTGTGGTGCCCGATCTCGCGGTTCCGGCAGGAATCGAGGTCGTCGACTTCCGCGGCTTCGCCACCTCCGAGCCGGTGAGTTGGGTCGGCTACTTCGTGTCCACCTTCGCCGGTCGGTGCAGCATCGAGCCGGGGTTCTCCCCACGCTTCCACCGTCCCGCACAGATCATGCGACTGCGCGAGTCCCTGCTCGCCAACCTCGGCGAACTGACCCGCGCCGCACTGCCCTGACTCGATCCTGCCACCACGAGAGCCGTTCGGGCACAGCGGTGTTCGTGTGTGGGACCGATGCTCCCGGGGTGCGGGCGCAGCAGCCGGTCGGAGTCCTGGTTGGCAACCGTCCACAGTTACGTTACAGTCACTTGCTGTAACGAAAATCGGTGATCGTTCCGCGGCGAAGCGGGACGACGCCTCTCGTTGAAGGAGAACTTTCCATGAGCAACCACTTCGTCGCCTCGCTCGAGACCGCCCTGGCCTCCCTGGTGGACGGCGCCGACCGAGACGACGACGGGCAGCCCAAGCCGACGGTGGTCCTCGTCCACGGCGCGTTCGCCGACGCCTCGGGCTGGGAGCCGGTCGCGGCGCGGCTGCATCGGCGGGGCTTCCCGGTGATCGCGGTGCCCAATCCGCTGCGCGGCCTGGCTTACGACACCGCTTATCTGCAGGGCCTGCTGGCGGGGGTGGCGGGGCCGAAGATCCTGGTCGGGCACTCCTACGCGGGCGCGGTC
>NZ_JASCXP010000270.1:0-9974 GCF_030010695.1 Nocardia sp. CC201C | reverse complement strand
CCCCCGGGGGGGGCCCCCCCCCCGGGGCCGGGCGCGGCCCCGCCCCGCAGCGGGGTGCGGGACCGCTTACGCGGGGCGGTACGAACCGGCCGACCACGCCACCGCGAACACGGCGCACGGCCGCCGCATTCGTACGCCCCGCCGGACAGCGTGAACGGCCGATCAGCGGACGAAGCAGAAGATGTTGCCGTAAGGGCAGTTCGGGGCGGTGTTGGCGGACATGGTGATGAACAGCTGGCTGATCACCGTCGCCAGATCGGCGCTGCCGGTGGCCGAGCCGGAGGCCGAACCACTGGCCGAGCCGGTGATATCCGCGGACGCGGGAGCGGTCGCGGTGGTGAGGGCGGCGGCCGACACCGCCCCGATCATGACGAGACGAGCGGTTCGACGCACGGCAAAGCCTCCGTGTTCTCAAGCTGAACGGCACACGATCTTGTTGCGCCGCATGGCCTTCCGGCCGGTATCCACAGCACGGTAGCCGCGCGACACCGCGCCGGTCAGCCCCCACATCATGGGGCACCGCGCCACCGGGGTCAACGGGCACAGGACCGGTCGAGCACGCGGTGTCGGCCAGGCGCAGCGGTCGACCGGGCGCAGCGGCGATCAAGCCACGGCGGCCGAACACGCACGGCGGCCAGTCAGCCGCGGCCGCCGAACACGCATGACAGCCGTTCAGGCACAGGGCCGGTCAGGCACGGTGGCGGTCAGGCACGGTGGCGGCCGGAGCGGCGGGAGCGGGAACCGTGGAAGCGGGCGCCGCGCGGGGTGGGTGTGATGGGGCGGGAGTGCGGGGTTTCGAACAGCACGGCCAGGGATTGCGAAGTGCCGGAAGCGGTTACGGCGAGACCACGGCCACCCTCGCGGCGGGACAGCTCGTGGAGCAAAGTGGTGACGATGCGCAGTCCCGCCGCGCCGCCCGGATCGCCGAGGGCGATTGCGCCGCCGTGTACGTTGAGGCGGGTGTCCTCGGGATCCCAGTCGCCCCACAGGTGCTCGAGGGCCAGGATTTCGACGGCGTCGGATTCGTCCACCTCGACCAGGTCCAGATCGCCGAGTTCGAAACCGTTGCGGGACAGCACCTTCGCGGTGGCCTCGGCGGAAGCGGGAAGGGGAACGGCCGGATCCACGGCGGCGTTCACCCACCCGACCAGATAGCCCAGGGGTTCCAGGTCGAGGTCGGCCAGCCGCTCCTCGGCCACCACCAGGCACGCGGAAGCGGCGAAGGTACGGGCGCTGCTGTTGGCGGTGGTGGTGATCCCGCCGGGCAACAGTGGCAGGAGGGTGGAGAAGGCGCGGGGCGACACGTCGTCGCGCAGCCCCTCGTCCCGGTCCATCAGCTGGACCACGTCCGAGTTCATGTCGTCGGGATCGGCGCATACCACCACCGGCGCGGTCTCGGTCCCGAACACGCCCTGGCGGCGGGCCTTCGCCGCCCGCCGATGGCTCACCGCCGCCACCTCGTCGGCCTGCACCCGGGTGATCCCGTAGTGCGCCGCGAGATACTCGACCCGCTCCAGGGCCGCTCGGGCCGCCCCCTCGGCCCGAGCAACCGCCGGACCGTCACCGTCGCCGACGTACCGTGCGGAAATCAGTGGCGGCGCGCCGGATTCGCCATCGCCGCGACGCGCGAACCCCGCCGTGTACGGCGGGGGCTGCCCCTGACCCGACCCGCCGGGCATCGTCCCCGTTCGGGGGTACTCCGCCCCGACGGCGAGGACCACGTCGGCGGTTTCGGCCTGCACCATCATGGCCGCGGTGATGAGGGCGCGCAGTCCGCTGCCCGGCCCCGCACCGATCGGGAAATGTCCGATGGCGGGCGGGATTCCGGCCAGGTCGGCGGCCAGGCGGGCGGGTTCCGGAGTGGGGACGGCGGTGACCAGGTGCTCGATCCGCTCGGGGTCGATGCCGGAGCGGCCCAGGACGGCGGACAGCGCCGTCGCGATCAGGCGATGCGGAGCCACGGCACCCAACGCTCCGGCGGGCAGGCCGACCGGTGTGCGCATGGGCATGACGATGGCGGCTCTCCTCATGGTCCGGCTCCTTCCCCCGGATGTCGATCTCGCAGGACAGGGCATCACAGACTTGTTGCTGCCGTGTGACGCCCGGTGGACCGAATTTCCAGAATCAGGTTTTGTTTCGGTGCGCGATTCGCTGAATCTCACTGGGCTCGTGCCTGGTTCGTGAGGGTTGCGGTTTGTTCACCACCGCAGCTCACCCCCGACGCACCGAGGAAATGTGGCGCAAATCACGGGTTTGCGGGCGGGTCCGAATTCCCGGGACAGTGCCCGGGTGATAGCGGACCTGTCGTAAGGTGCTGGGCATCACATTCGATGCCGGAGGTAACGATGACGTTCCACGGGGTAGAGCAGCGAGGCATCCAGCAGTGAGCGCCGCACCGACGAGCGCCCCGGAGTCGGGCGCCACCGGAGTATTCAGCAAGAGCCGTGCCGCCATTTCGAGCCGCACCCTCCGCACCGACCGCTGGTGGCTGCCGCCACTGCTCACGGTGCTCGGCCTGGGCACGTTCGTCGTCTACGCGACCATCAGATCCTTTGTGCGCGAGGCGTACTGGGTCGACGAGTATCGCTATCTGACACCGTTCTACTCGCCGTGCGTGAGCACCGTGTGCGATCCCGGCTCCGCGCACTTCGGGACGCCGGTGGGCGAGCTGCCGATGTTCATTCCGCTCGGTTTCCTGGTGCTGCCGCTGCTGCTGGGCTTCCGGCTCACCTGCTACTACTACCGCAAGGCCTATTACCGGTCGGTGTGGCTGTCGCCGCCCGCCTGCGCGGTCGCGGAACCGCACGCCAAATACACCGGCGAGACCCGGCTGCCGCTCATCATCCAGAACTCGCACCGCTACTTCTTCTACGCGGCGGTGGTGGTGACCCTGATCAACACCTACGACGCGCTGTACGCGCTGACCAACTCCGACGGCAGCTTCGGGCTGGGTCTGGGCAATCTGGTCCTGCTGGTCAATGTGGTGATGCTGTGGGCGTACACGCTGTCGTGCCACTCCTGCCGCCATGCCACCGGCGGACGGCTCAAGAACTTCTCCAGCAATCCGGTGCGGTACTGGATGTGGACCCAGGTATCCCGCCTCAACACCCGGCACATGCTGTTCGCCTGGATCACGCTCGGCACGCTGATGCTGACCGATTTCTACGTCATGTTGGTCGCGAGCGGGACCATCGGCGACCTCCGATTCATCAACTGATCATCCCCATCGTCAGGAGTATTCGGTCCTATGCCTGAAGTCGAACGGCACAAGTACGACGTCGTCGTGATCGGTGCCGGTGGCGCCGGACTGCGCGCGGTCATCGAGGCGCGCGAACACGGACTCTCGGTCGCGGTGGTGTGCAAATCGCTGTTCGGCAAGGCGCACACCGTCATGGCCGAGGGCGGGTGCGCCGCCGCCATGGGCAATGCCAATGAGAAGGACAGTTGGCAGACCCATTTCAAGGACACCATGCGCGGCGGCAAGTTCCTCAACAACTGGCGGATGGCCGAACTGCACGCGCAGGAGGCCCCGGATCGGGTGTGGGAGCTGGAGACCTACGGCGCGCTGTTCGACCGCACCTCCGACGGCCGGATCTCGCAGCGCAATTTCGGCGGGCACACCTACCCCCGCCTCGCGCACGTCGGCGACCGCACCGGGCTCGAACTCATCCGCACCATGCAGCAGAAGATCGTCTCGCTGCAACAGGAGGATTTCGCGGAGACCGGCGACTACGAGGCGCGCATCAAGATCTTCCAGGAGTGCACGATCACCGAGCTGCTCAAGGACGGCGACCGCATCTCCGGGGCGTTCGGCTACTGGCGGGAGTCGGGCCGGTTCATCCTGTTCGAGACCCCGGCGGTGGTGCTGGCCACCGGCGGTATCGGCAAGTCGTACAAGGTGACCTCGAACTCCTGGGAGTACACCGGCGACGGACACGCGCTCGCGCTGCGCGCCGGGGCCACGCTCATCAATATGGAGTTCCTGCAGTTCCATCCGACCGGCATGGTCTGGCCGCCCAGCGTGAAGGGCATCCTCGTCACCGAGGGCGTGCGCGGTGACGGCGGCGTGCTGAAGAACTCCGAGGGCAAGCGGTTCATGTTCGAGTACATCCCCTCGGTGTTCAAGGGGCAGTACGCGGAGTCCGAGGAGGAGGCCGACCAGTGGCTGAAGGACAACGACTCCGCCCGGCGCACACCGGATCTGCTGCCGCGTGACGAGGTGGCGCGGGCCATCAACGAGGAGGTGAAGGCGGGCCGGGGTACCCCGCACGGCGGCGTGTACCTGGATATCGCCTCGCGCCTGCCCGCCGCCGAGATCGTGAAGCGGCTGCCGTCCATGCACCACCAGTTCAAGGAGCTGGCGGATGTGGACATCACGAAGGAGCCGATGGAGGTCGGGCCGACCTGCCACTACGTCATGGGCGGCATCGAGGTGAATCCGGATACCGGCGCGGCGACCGTCCCCGGATTGTTCGCGGCCGGTGAGTGTTCCGGCGGGATGCACGGCTCCAACCGCCTCGGCGGCAACTCGCTGTCGGATCTGCTGGTCTTCGGTCGCCGCGCGGGCCTGGGCGCGGCCACCTACGTGGAGGGGCTGAGCGAGCGCCCCGCCATCGCGGACGCCGATATCGCCGCGGCCGCGAAAGCCGCACTGCAGCCGTTCGATCCGCCGACCACCGGGCCGGGGGAGAACCCGTACACGCTGCACACCGATATGCAGCAGACCATGAACGATCTGGTCGGCATCATCCGCAAGGAGCATGAGCTGAAGCAGGCCGTCGAGAGGCTCTCCGAACTGCGGGACCGCTTCGACGACGTGACCGTGGAGGGGCACCGGCAGTTCAATCCGGGCTGGCACCTGGCCATCGATCTGCGAAATATGTTGCTGGTCAGCGAATGTGTGGCGCAGGCGGCGCTGCTGCGCACCGAGAGCCGGGGCGGGCACACCCGCGACGATCACCCCGGCATGGATCCGGCGTGGCGCAACAAGCTGCTGGTGTGCCGGGTCGATCCGGACGAGGTGGGCTTCACGGTGCCGTCGGTGACGGTGACGCCGGAGGAGCAGCCGCCCATGCGCGCCGACCTGCTCGCGCTGTTCGACCTGCAGGAACTCGAGAAGTACTACAGCCCAACCGAACTCGCGGCTCATCCCGCGTCCGGGAAAGGGGATGCCTAGCCATGGGGTACGAGGCGAAATTCAAGGTCTGGCGCGGCGACACCGAGGGCGGTGCACTGCAGGATTTCACCGTGGAGGTGAACGAGGGCGAGGTGGTGCTCGACATCATCCACCGCCTGCAGGCCACCCAGGCTCCCGATCTGGCGGTGCGGTGGAACTGCAAGGCGGGCAAGTGCGGTTCCTGCTCGGCCGAGGTGAACGGGCGGCCGCGGCTGCTGTGCATGACCCGCATGTCCACGTTCACCCAGGACGAGGTGGTAACGGTGACGCCCATGCGCACCTTCCCCGTGATCCGGGACCTGGTCACCGATGTGTCGTACAACTACACGAAGGCGCGCGAAATCCCGTCCTTCACGCCGCCCGCGGATCTGAAACCGGGTGAGTATCGGATGCGGCAGCAGGATGTGGAGCGGTCGCAGGAATTCCGCAAGTGCATCGAATGCTTCCTGTGCCAGAACACCTGCCACGTGGTGCGCGATCACGAGGAGAACAAGGTCTCCTTCGCCGGCCCGCGGTATCTGATGCGCATAGCCGAACTGGAAATGCATCCGCTGGACGTGGCGGATCGCCGGGAACTCGCTCAGGACGAGGCCGGGCTCGGTTACTGCAATATCACCAAGTGCTGCACCGACGTGTGCCCCGAGCACATCAAGATCACGGACAACGCCTTGATCCCGCTGAAGGAGCGGGTGGTGGACCACAAGTACGATCCACTGGTCTGGCTGGGCAACAAGCTCTTTCGCCGCAAGTAGACGCCGCCTCCGGCCCGCTTTTGGCTGGAATCCACCCGTGATTCCAGCCAAAACCACGTCGGAACGGCATCGGGGTGGTCACAGCATCTCCACCACGCCGACGGCGACCGCCGCCACCAATACACCGACCGCCAGCGCGGGTACCAATGCGCCGGTCAGTACGAATATGCCTACCGCCGATACCGCGAAGAGCATTCCAACGATCAGACGTTCGACCCAATCGTCCGGGAGCAATTTGCGGTACCGGGGCGGATGAGAATTCCTGAGCCCTCGGTCCACGCATATTGGATTACCCGTACTTAGCGCGGGCAAACATACTGCCGTTGCCGAACGGGTGCACAATCGTGATCTTCCCGGGGATGGGAGGGAACGCCCCGGCGGCGGGCAGGTGGGGTACGCCCGCCGCCGGGGTCGTCAGGCGTCGAACGCGCCCTCGGTGATCTCCGTGGTGAAGCTCGACCAGTCGCCGCCCGCGAAGATCAGGGCGGGGCCGTCCGGATTCTTGCTGTCGCGGACGCCGACGCGACCGCCCGACAGGAACGCCACCTCCACGCATTCCTTGCCCGCGCCGCTGCGACTGCTCTTGAACCAGTGCGCCCCGGCCAGATCCATAGTCATGCCGAATACTCCTTCGCCACCTGCCGCAGCAGGTTCCTACTGGTTTGGATGTCCGACGCGCAGCGCTCCAGACAGTCCAGTGCCCGGCTGTAGCGCTGCACGTCGCCTTGTCGTTCCAGATACAGATCCCCGGTGAAGCCCTCGACATAGACCACCGGCGGCTCCACCGACTGCCCTCTGCCGTCGGTTCCGAACTCGAGAATCACGAACGGGCCGGTGGAAAGTCCCAGCGGGACACCGGCGCTGAAGGGCAGGATGCGCAGCGCGACATTGTCACGGGTGCTCAGCTCCGCCAGGTGCCGCACCTGCGCCGCCATCACCTTGGCACTTCCCACCAACCGGTGCAATACCGATTCGTGCAACACCATTGCGACGCTGGCCGGATGGTGACGGCGGGTGATCAGGGCCTGGCGCTGCATCCGCAACTGCACGCGCCGCTCCAGCTCCGCCTCGGAGTCGTCCGGGTATCCGAGCCGGTTGAGGGCGCGCGCGTAGTCGGCGGTTTGCAGCAGTCCGGGTACCAGTTCGGACTGGTAGCAGGAAAGCTGCTGCGCGGATGCCTCCAAACCCACGTAGACGTCGAAATTCTCCGGAATGAGGTCGCCGTAGGAATGCCACCAGCTTTTCACCGCGGCCTGCTGGGCCAAACCCTTGAGCCCCTCGGCGATCTCGTCGGGGATGCCGTAGATACGGCACAGCTCCTGGATATCGATGGTGCGAATGCGATCGGCATTGCCCTTCTCGAGGCGCTGCAGGGTACTGGCGCCCCACTCCATGAGTTTGGCCGCCTCCGCGATGGTCAATCCTGCCTGGGTGCGCCAATCCCGCAGATAGCGGCCGAGCTGACGGCGCGGCAGCGTCGAGGCGGCGCTCGGGGAATTCGCGGGACCAACTGACACAGCGCGCTCCGTTCTCGAGTGTTCACGCGCGGGCGGTCACCAAAACGCTGAAAGTCTTGCAGCACACCGGCTCCCGCCCGGTACGCAGATCGGTGTTCATCGACAGCATGGCAGGGGGGCTTCGTCCACTATGGACAATCCTGCTCTCCCGAACGGATTCGCTGCTGGGAATTCGCGCGTTTTTCCGTGGGAATCTGTGAAATCACTACGCCGAATGTCTGCTCATGGTGTGCTGAGAATGTGCCCGGGGCGGACAGCACCTCGGCCCCTACCTTGACTGAAACCTCCGGGCACGCTCCACAACTCGCACGCAGGGACAGGATTCACACGCAGGAACGAGGAGTTATGGCTGAACGCGTCACCCCCCGTCGTATCCGCAGACGTATCCACACCGCCCGTCTGGCAAACGGGTGGACAACCTGGGATTGTCACCCTCCGACGCCACACCGCACGGTGTGCGCGGCGGGAGTGGCGTAATGCAGCTGACCTCCTTGAACATGCATGTCGCCGGACTCATGCGGTGCCGGACCGACCCCGGCATCATGACCGTCGACCAGGCGCACGCGGCCATGCAGATGCACCTGGACTGCACGGTGGACACCTGTCGGGTGCGGCGGCGGGCCCGCGCCACCCTCGTCGACGAGGGGCGGTGTGTTCTCGATGAGCGCGCCCTGCCATAACCGCACCGCCGCGCACGGACCGGATCTGCTCGACCGCGCCACCCACCGATTGGTGTGGTTGCTGGTCGATATTCGCCGGGCCCTGCTCGCCGCACCGACCCGGCAGCCACCCGTACCCGCCCGCCGGAAGTGGCAGGCCGAACCGGGCACGTCTGGGGAAGGCGCCCGGCACCGCCGGTAGATCCGGTGAGGTTCCGACATCGCGACGGGCGTCGATCACCCCCGGTCACACCCGCGCGAAGGTCGGCGTCGGGTCCGGGGCGGCCGTCACACCGCCGAACGGCCGCCTCGGGCCCGACTTTCAGCGCCGACCCGACAGTTTCCGACCTCGAGTCCGGTGGGCGCGGCCCCGATAAGGCTGTGGACGCTGTCGCTCCAGCGCGGGGACCGGTACCCGCTGTCGGTCGCGGGACGGGTACCGCGGAGTCAGATGCGGCTGTGGTCGGTGTACGGGGTGCGGGGGCCGAATTTGGGCTTGTGGGCGAAACCCGCCAACTCCAGGAGGCGCACCGCGCGATAGCGGTGTGGGCGCAGCGGTTCCAGATACTCGACCATGGCGTCGTCGTCGATGGGGCGGCCGAGCAGGGTCCAGCCCATGGTGGCGGCCAGGTGGAAGTCACCCACGGACAGGGCGTCCGCGTCGCCGAAGGCGCGCTGGGCGATTTCGGCGGCGGTCCAGACGCCGATGCCCGGCACGGTGCACAGCAGTCGCGCGGCGGCCGCGTGGTCCAGGTCCGCCGCCCGCTCCAGCTTCGCGGCCATTCGAGCCGCCAGCACAATGGTTTTCGAGCGCTGCGGGCCGACATTGGCGCGGTGGTAGACCCAGGACGGGATATGGCGCCAGGTCTCGGCGTCCGGCATCAGGCACAGGCCGTCCGGGGCCGGGCCCGGAGCGGGAGTCCCGTAGCGCCACACCAGCTTCCGCCAGGATTGATGCGCGGTGACCGTATGCACCTTCTGCTCCAGCACCGCCGGGACCAGCGCCTCGAACACTCGGCCGGTGCGCAGCATGCACAAGCCGGGATTGCGCCGCAGCGCCTCGGCGATCTTGGGGTGCGCCGGGGCGAAACCGCTCAGGTCCTCGTCCAGGCACAGCATCCCGGGCAGCCGTTCCAGGAACTCCTCCGCGCCCGGCCCCCAGGCACCGGCATCGACCCCGTGCCGGTCGGCCTGGCGCAGCCGATACGTCACCGGCCCGCTGGGCAGACGCGAGGCATGCCAGTGCGCGCCGTCGCGGGTGATGCGGTAGCAGGGGTCACCGGGACCGCGCCGCAGCGGCAGGACGGTACCGGCCAGGTCGATCGGACGATCGGAGCGCACGGTCCGCGTTCGTGCGGTCTCCGTCGTGGCTGCGGTCACCGCGCCATTCTGCGCTATCGCGCGGACGGTTCGGACCGGTATCCCGCCACCGGGTGAGCTACACCACCCCCGCTGCCACGACGCCCGGCAGCGCACCATGACGTCCCGTCGCCATGGAGCGACAACGGGGGACTTCGGCCGCGCCGCGGCCCGGTCGATGACATCCGCGCGACGGCGATGGAGCAACCGCGACAGCAATGCGGCAACACAGTGGCCGCGCCACAGCAGCCGCGCACGAGAGGGTGGTGCAGCACTGACGGCCGCCCACATGCTGCGGGCGACGCGGGCCGTCCCCGCACGCCACCATGCTCACGGCAAGGATGCCGTGAGCACACAGCGCCGCGCCGCGATCGGTGCCGTCATCTCAGCAGGGCGCGAGCATCTTCCGCTCGTGTACCTGCGCCACTCGGCGAGTTCGCGACACCGGACGCCATACGAAAGGTGTGCCGCGATGCCGTGGAGGTCGCCGGTATCGAGATGAGCGACCTGG
>NZ_JASCXP010000269.1:0-9983 GCF_030010695.1 Nocardia sp. CC201C | reverse complement strand
GTCGTCGCCCGGGTCGCCGCACAGCGAGTACTGCCGCACCCCGGCCGCGCCGACCCCCACGTCGATATGCGCGCCCGCCGACCAGGTCGGCAGCGCGCCGCCGTGGACTGCGGCCAGATCGAGTGCGAACACACCCTCGGCAACGTCACGGCGATCGGTCACCCGGACCGTCAACTCGGTCATCGCATCCCCTCGGAATCGGTGTCGCCAACACCCTGACCGAGCCGCGCGCCCGATCCGCTCCGGCCGAAAGGAGTCGATTAGACCGATCGAGATTGACTATCGCCCCGGTGGTGTCCCCCGCCGCCGCCACAGACTGACCCCATGAGCGCTGTACCGGAACTGGTCGACAGGACCAGACAGTTCGTACTCGACCAGGTGATCCCGGTGGAACGCGAGGTGGTGGCGGGCGGCCGCGTCACCGACGACGCGCTGCGGCTGGATCTCCAGAAGAAGGCCAAGGAGGCGGGGGTCTTCGGCCCGCTCTCCGATCCGAGCCACGGCGGTCTCGGACTCGACACCCGCGGCCAAGCCGAGGTCCTCGAAGCGGCCGGGGCCAGCCTGCTCGGCCCCCTGGCGGTGAACGCCTGGGCTCCCGACGACGGCAATATCCACCTGCTCAGCCATGTCGCCGATGCCGAGCAGCGCGAGCGCTACCTGGCCCCGCTGGCCTCCGGCGAGGTGCGCTCGGCCATCGCCATGACCGAACCGGCCCCCGGTGCGGGCTCGGATCCGCGCATGCTGCGCACCGTTGCCGAGGAGACCGACGACGGCTGGGTCATCAACGGGGACAAGCATTTCACCACCGGCGCGCAGGGCGCGGCGTTCGTCATCTGCGTGGCCGCGACCGCGGACGGTCCCACCATGTTCCTGGTCGACCAGGACAACCCGGGTATGCGGGTGGGCCGCCGCATGCCCACCCTGGACCACACCAGCGCACCGGGCGGGCACTGCGAGGTGCGGTTCACCGACTGTGCGGTACCCGACTCCGCGGTGCTCGGCGAGGTGGGCCGGGGCCTGGAGCTGGCGCAGGTGCGGCTGGCCCCGTCGCGGCTGGTGTTCTGCATGAACTGGCTCGGCCTGGCGGTGCGGGCGCAGCAGCTCACCGTCGAGCACATCACGCACCGCTCGTCCTTCGGTGTCCCGGTGGCCGAGCACGGCATGGCGCAGGCGCTGATCGCCGACAGCGAGATCGATATCGCCGCCGCTCGCGGCCTGGTGCGCGGCACCGCCGCCACCATCGACGCGCACGGCCCGTCCTCGCCGCAGGCCCGGCACGAGGCATCGATCACGAAAACCTTCGTCTCCGAGGCGGTCTGGCGGGTGCTGGACCGCGCCGTGCAGCTGCACGGCGGCCTCGGCGTCTGCGAGGACCACCTGGTGGCCCGATTCCTGGTGGAGGCCAGGGCCTTCCGCATCTACGAGGGCCCCTCGGAGGTCCTGCGCTGGTCCATTGCCCGCCGCGTTCTGCGCGGACCCCGTTGAAGGGAGTAGCACCGATGACCACGAGAACCATGTCCGGCTTCGCCGCGGCGTACCCGGAACTCGACCCCGACGCCGTGGATTACGGCTACCTGCGCGATGTCTCGCAGGCCATGGTGCCGTTCGGCCGCCAGGTCGGCACCGTCGTCACCGAGATCTCCGCCGACCGCGCAGTGGTCGAGATCCCGGCGGGCGACGCCGTGGGCAATCACATGGGCACCGTGCACGCCGGGGCCCTGTTCACCGCCGCCGACATCGCGGGTGCGGCGGCCTTCGTGGGCGGGGCGGCCACCCGGCTGCACACCATCGCGCAACTGGTACTGCGCGGCGGATCGGCCTCCTATCGCAAACCGGCGCTGGGCCGCATCCGCGCCGTCGCCACCGTCGATCCGCGCGAGCTGGCCGAGATCCTGACCACCACCGAGTCGCGGCGCTTCGAAGTGTCCGGCAAGGCGGCCCTGCTCGACGACAACGACGTGACGGTCGCCAAGTTCACCTTCGACTACGTGTGCGATGTGGCCATCGCCGGGGCGGAGGCGTGATGACCACCGCGACCCCCGAATCGCGCTCGGAGTTCGGTGACCTGGCGTCGACCCGCGTCGAGACCTCCGACGGTGTCGCCTTCACCGTGCGGTGGCTGCCCGCCGAGCGCGCCGACGCGCCCGTCGTGCTGATCTTGCCCGCCATGGCCATGAAGGCGCGCAACTACCTGCCGCTCGCCAAAGCGTTGCACGCCCAGGGACTTTCGGTCGCCACCGTCGACCTGCGCGCCCATGGTGAGGCGACGCCGCCGCTCGGCGAGCACACCGATTTCGGCTACCGCGAAATGCTGGAGATCGACCTGCCCGCCATTGTCGGCGCGGTCGAGCAGCGCTTCCCGGGCGCGCCGCTGCACCTGTTCGGGCACAGCCTGGGCGGCCAGCTCGCCCTGCTGTTCGCCGCCGCCGAACCCGAGCGTGTCGCCGGGGTCACGGTGATCGGCACCGGCACGGTGTTCTGGTGGGCCTTCGGTCCGCGGCGCTGGTTCGAGGCGCTGAGCCAGATCCAGTGGATCGGCCTGGTCGCGCGGTTCAAGGGCCATTGGCCCGGCGGGGTGCTGATTCCCGCGCCCATGCCCGGCGGCGTCATGGTCGACTGGTCGGTCCACTCGCTCACCAGCTACTACCGCCCGCGCGGCACCTCCCGGCGCTACAACAGCCTGCTGGCGCGCATGACGCTGCCCGCCCTGGTCATCTCGCTCTCCGACGACGTGCTCGGGCCGAAATCCAATGTCGATTTCCTGGTCTCGCGCATGCCCGCCGCGCGGGTGAGCCGCTGGCACATCGACGAGGACTCGGAGGTGGCGCATCGCGACCATTTCCGGTGGGTGAAGGACGCCCCCGCCATCGCGGCCGGTGTGGCGACATGGATCACGACCGGCACGCCGGTCTGAAGGAGAACCGGTGGCCCGGCTGCACATCGACGCGGTATCCAAGAAGTTTGGCACGGAGTACGCGGTGCGCGAGGTGAGCCTCGACATCGCCGACGGTGAGTTCATGGTGTTGCTCGGCCCCAGCGGCTGCGGCAAATCCACCCTGCTGCGCATGATCGCGGGGCTGGAGGAACCGAGCTCGGGGCGCATCCTGCTGGACGGCGACGACATCACCGACGCCGCACCGCAGCGGCGGGATCTGGCGATGGTGTTCCAGAGCTATGCGCTGTACCCGCATCTGACGGTGGCGAAGAATATCGGCTTCCCGCTGCGGTCGCGCCGCCAGCCGCGCGCCCGCATCGCCGAACGGGTCGCCGAGGTGGCCCGCACGCTGGAGCTGTCGGCGCTGCTGGATCGCCGCCCGGCCGCGCTGTCGGGCGGTCAGCGGCAGCGAGTCGCGTTGGCGCGCGCCATGGTTCGCGATCCGGGCGCGTTCCTCATGGATGAGCCGCTGTCGAATCTCGACGCCAAACTGCGCAGCGCCACCCGCGCCGAACTCATCGCCCTGCACCGCCGTCTCGGGGCCACCTTCCTGTACGTGACCCACGACCAGGTGGAGGCCATGACCATGGCCACCCGGATCGCACTGCTCGACGCGGGCCGGGTGGAGCAGGTCGGCACCCCCGAGGAGCTCTACGACCGGCCGCGCACCGCCTTCGTCGCCGGATTCCTCGGCTCCCCACCCATGAACCTGTTTCCCGCGGTCGTCACCCGGCGCGACGGCGGGTTGCGGGTGATGGCCGACGGCATCGACGCCGCTCTGGACATCACGGCGGATTCCGGCGAGGACACCCTGGTCACCGCCGGAATCCGCCCCGAACGGCTGCGCGTGGACGCCGCCGCCACCGCCGTGCGCGGGCGCGTGACCATGGTCGAGAACCTGGGCAGCGAGGAGCTGGTGCACGTCGACACCGGCACCCACACCCTGTGCGCCCGCGCCCCGCGACCGGCCGGGGTGCGCGCGGGCGAGGAGGTCGGCTTCCGAGTCGACCCCGCCCAGATCCACCTGTTCCATCCCGACTCCGGACTGCGCCTGACCTGGCAGGAGCCGCACGCGGATCCGACACCGACCCCGGACGCGGCAGCCGTGCCCGTCCCCTGATGTCCGCACCACCATTCGATGAGGAGAATCCCGTGAAACGCACCGCGCCCTTCCTGGGCCTGGTGTTCGCCACCGCCGTCGCAGTCAGCAGCTGCGGCCTCGGCGGCACCACCGCCACCGAGGCCACGACCACCGCACAGGTCCCCGAACTGCAACCCGACCAGCAGGTGTCGATCGTCTTCGAGTCCTACAACTACGGCCTGGCCGGGGCGTGGACCGACACCTTCAACGAACTGATCTCGGAGTTCGGCGAGCAGCACCCCAATATCAAGGTCACCGCGCAGAAGCCGCAGGGCAACAGCCCCAACCCGGCCACCGACACCATTTCCAGCATCCAGAACCAGATGGTGGCGGGCACCACCCCCGACGTGGCCCAATTGGGTTTCAGCGACCTGGATTTCACCATCCACCAGTTGCGGGCCAAGCCACTCGACGTACTGTTCGGCGCGGACGAGGTGCAGCGCAACTTCGACGGCCGGATACCGTACGCCGACCGCGCCCGCACCCTCGACGACTGGGACGGCCACACCTACGGCGTGCCGTTCGTGTTCTCCACCCCGGTGCTGTACTACAACGCGACCCTGTTCACCGAGGCCGGTCTGGACCCGGCCGAGCCTCCGGCCACGTGGGCGGAGGTGGCCGACGCGGCACAGGCCATCAGCACGAAGACCGGTAAGGGCGGCGTCTACATCGACTGCCTCACCAAGACGTCGAAGGACTGGTGCTTCCAGGCGCTGGTGCGCTCCAACGGCGGCCGCGTCATCTCCGAGGACCGCCGCACCCTCACCTACGCCGACACCCCCGTCGTCGAGGTCACCCGGATGGCACAGGATCTCGTGAACTCCGGCAGCATGCCCAAGCTCGCGCAGAAGCAAGGGTACGAGGGTTTCGCCCGCGGTGAGATCGGCATGATCCTGGAGACCAGCGCCGTGCAGGGCGTCTTCGTCAAGGGCGCGAAGGACAAGTGGGATCTGCGCTCGACCACCATGCCGCGCTTCGGCGACAAACCGACGGTGCCCACCAATTCCGGTGCGGGCCTGCACATTCTGTCCAACGACCCGGCCAAGCAGCGGGCGGCCTGGGAGCTGATCAAGTTCCTCACCAGTGAGGAGTCGTATGTGAAGATCTCGCAGAACATCGGCTATCTGCCGCTGCGCACCGGCCTCATGGACGAACCCGGCTCGCTGGGGGCGTGGGCGGCGGCCAATCCGCTGCTGGCCCCCAATGTGGCGCAGCTGGCGGCCATGGAGCCGTGGGTGTCCATGCCGGGCGACAACTATCTCCAGATCCGCGACGGCATGATGGATGCCGTCGAGGCCATCGTGTACCAGGGCGCGGATCCACAGTCCACCCTGACCGCCGCCCGCACCGAGGGCTCGAAACTCCTTCCGGCCGCATGAGATCCCACGAGATGCGGGACCTGACCGTCATCCAGCTCACCGACACCCACATCCGTCCCGCCGGTGAACGCCTCTACGACGCGGTGGACACCTACGAGAATCTGCACCACGTGCTGGATCGGCTGCGTGCCTCCGGACCGGTCGACGCCCTGGTGCTGTCCGGCGACCTCACCGACAACGGGTCGCCGGAGGGTTACCGGCGGCTGCGGGAAGCGGTGGAGCCCGCGGCGGCCGAACTGGACGCGGCGGTGGTGTACGCGATGGGCAACCACGACGAACGCACCGCCTTCGGAGTCGAACTGCTGGGCCACGCACCCGGTGCGGTGGCACAGGACGTCCCGCACGATCAGGTGGTCGAGGTGGCGGGCCTGCGCATCATCGCGCTGGACAGCACCACGCCGCGTCGGCATACGGGCAAGCTGGAGCTCGACCAGCTGGCCTGGCTGACCGACCAGCTGCGGCGGCCCGCGCCCCGCGGCACCCTGCTGGTGCTGCACCATCCGCCGCTGCGCTCGGCCATCCCGGCGGCCGAACTGCTCGGCCTCGGGCAGATCGAGCTGCTGGAGGCGGCGGTGGCCGACAGCGATGTGCGGATGATCCTGTGCGGGCACAACCATATGACCGCGGCGGGCAGCCTGGCCGGTATCCCGGTGTGGGTGGGTCCGGCGCTGGCCTACCGCATCGACGCCATGGCCCCGGTGGGCCGCCAGCGGGCGGTGAGCGGATTCGGTTACAGCCGTGTCGATGTGCTCGGCTCGGCCTTCGTGGTGAGCGCGGTGGAGGCCACGCCCGCCCCGGAGCTCTACAACCGGGCCGAGGGCGACATGCTGGAGTATCTACGGTCCATCGACCAGCGTGGCGATCACGCGGGAACCCGGTGAGCGGTGTTCGTCGTCGCTGAACGAGCTGAACGACCGGCGGCGTCGCGGCCCACAGTGGCCGCGGCGCCGCCGCCCCGTCGCCCCGTGGTCCGGCGGATAGTGCGGGGGCTGTCCCCGTACCTGTATCTCGCGCCCGCGCTGTTCCTGCTGTTCGTGTGGACCTATCAGCCGCTGGCCCAGGCGTTCCAACTGTCCACCTACTCGTGGAACCTGCTGCCCAGCTCACCCATGCGCTCGGTGGGCACCGCCAATTACGAACGGCTGCTGGACCTTCCGGCCTTCTGGGACTCCCTGGGCCGGACCGCGGTGCTCATCGCCGGCATGCTGCCGTTCACGGTCGTGCTGCCGGTGCTCATCGCGCTGGCGAGCCGTCGGGTGCGCGGGCGGTCCCGCACCCTGTACCACGCGCTGGTGTTCGCGCCGTTCCTGGTCGCGCCGGTCGCCGCCGCGGCGGTGTGGCGCTGGCTGCTGCATCCCGGCAGCGGGTTCGTGGACCAGGTGCTGGGCACCCACCGCAACTGGGCCTACGACGCCACCACCGCCCACGCCGTGATCATCGGCATCACCGGCTGGCAGCTGCTGGGCTTCGCGGTGCTGGTGGTGTGGGCCGGATTGGCCGGTATCAGTGGGGATTACGACGAGGCGGCCCGGGTGGACGGCGCGAGCCCGGGGCAGATCCGGCGCTGGATCACCCTGCCGCTGCTGTCGCCCACGCTCATGTTCCTGGTGCTCACCACCGTGCTGCTCAGTCCCACCCTGACATTCCCGCTCATCGACTCCATGACCCAGGGCGGACCCGCGCAGGCCACCACCAACATCTACTACCTGCTCTGGGACTACGCCTTCCACAGCTTCGACGCCGGACTCAGCGCGGCGGCGGGGGTGCTGCTGTTCCTCGGCTTCGGCGTGCTCGCCGGAATCCTGGTCTGGATCTCGGAAAAGGTTGCCTTCCATGACGACTGACCGCATGACGACTGACCGCATGACGACTGACCGCATGACGATCGACCGCGTGCGGACCCTCGGCAGCCATCTGCTGCTGGCGGCCGCCTCGCTGCTGTGCGTCTTCCCCATCTACTGGCTGTTCGCGACGGCGCTGCGCCGCCCCGAGGACATCACGTCGCTGTCCCCCATCCCCTGGCCGGTGTCGCTGGGCAACTACGCCGACGCCGCGCACAAGGTGGACATCACCGGGCTGATCGCGAACACCTTCTTCGTGGCGGTGCTCTCGGCCACCGGACAGCTGCTCATCGCGCTGCTGGCGTCCTACGCCTTCGCCATGTACACCTTCCCGCTGCAACGGCTGCTGTACCTGGCGTTCGTCGGCACCTGGCTGGTCCCCTTCCAGGTGACCATGCTCCCCAACTACATCCTGCTCAACCGCCTGGGCCTGATCAATTCCCTGATCGGCGTGGTACTTCCGACGCTCTGCTCGGCCCTGGGGGTGCTGCTGCTGCGCCAGCACATGGCGGCCTTCCCCAAGGAGCTCATCGCGGCCGCCAAGATCGACGGCCGCTCCTCCTGGTCCATCCTCTGGACCGTGGTCGTCCCCAACCTGCGCCCGGCCCTGGCGGCGCTGGGCATCCTGCTGTTCATCAACGCCTGGAACGAATATTTCTGGCCCGCGGTCGTTCTCCGCCAATCCAACAGCGTGCTGCAATTGGGCCTGCGCAGCTTCATGGGCACCGAGGGCGATCAGTGGGGCCCCATGATGGCCGTGGCCAGCCTCGCCTGCCTGCCCGTCCTGCTGCTCTACCTGGTCCTGCAACGCCACATCGTGAACGCCTTCGTTCGCTCGGGTCTGAAGTAGCGCGACCGAATACGCCTGCGGCCCACCACGGATCACTCCGTGGTGGGCCGCTCGGTTGTCAGGGTGTGCAGGACCGGACCGCCGCGCGGGTGGTGAGGGTGCCGATGAGGGCGGTGTCGTGGGTGGCGGCGCGGAAGCGGGGGTGGTCGAGGATGTCGTGCAGGAACTCGGTGGTGGTGGCGATGCCGGGACCGCGCAGGACGGTCTCCGCGAGCGCCCGGCGCATACGGGCGATGGCGGCCGGGCGGTCCGGAGCCCAGACGATGAACTTGGCCAGCAGCGAATCATAGTGCGGCGGAACGGCATATCCGGTACGGATGTGGGTGTCGACGCGGACGAAGGGGCCGCCCGGCAGCAGGCATTCACCGAGTGTGCCCGGGGCGGGGGCGAACTCGCGCTCCGGATCCTCGGCATTGATCCGGCATTCGATGGCCACGCCGTGCGGACGGACAGCGGCGGCCGTGAGCCGTTCTCCCGCGGCGACACGCAGTTGTTCGGCCACCAGATCGACGCCGGTCACCATCTCGGTGACCGGATGCTCCACCTGCAGGCGGCAATTGACCTCCATGAAGTAGAACTCGCCGTCGGGGGCGAGCAGGAATTCGAAGGTGCCCGCACCCACGTAGCCGACCGACCGCGCGCCCCGCACGGCCGCGGCCCCGATGCGCTCGGCCAGCTCCGCGGACAGCCCGGGGGCGGGCGACTCCTCCACCAGCTTCTGGTGTCGGCGTTGCAGCGAGCAGTCGCGCAGGCCGAGATGCACCACGGTGCCGTGCGTGTCGGCGAGGATCTGCACCTCCACATGCCGGGCCGATTCCAGATAGCGCTCCACGTACAGGCGGCCGTCGCCGAAGACCGCGGCGGCCCCGGCGCGGGTCTCCTGCCAGGCCACCGCGAATTCGGCGGCGTGGCGGACCACCCGCATGCCGCGCCCGCCGCCACCGGCCACGGCCTTGATGATGACCGGGTAGCCGATGTCGTCGGCGAGCGCCTGCGCGGCCTCCACCCCGTCGATCGGGTCGTGGCTGCCGGGCAGCAGCGGCAGTCCGGCGGCGCTCATGAGCGACCGCGCGGTGGACTTGTCGCCCAGGCGCGCCATCACGTCGGCGGGTGCGCCGATGAAGACGAACCCCTCCGCCTCGCACACCTCCGCGAAATCCGGGTTCTCCGACAGGAATCCGTAACCCGGATGGATGGCGTCGGCCCCGGTCGCCCGGGCCGCCTCGATGATCGCCGGAATGTGCAGATAGCTGCGTTTGGCCGGACCGGGGCCGATGCGCACCGCGCGATCGGCCAGCCGGACCGCCGCCGCATCACGGTCCGCCTCCGAATACACGGCGACGGTGGCGATGCCGAGTTCGGCGCAGGTGCGGATGACGCGCACGGCGATCTCGCCGCGATTGGCCACCAGCACCGTGCGGATGCGGCCGATCACCGGACTTCCTCGAAACGGATGAGCGGCTGCCCGTACTCCACGGGTTCGGCGTCGCCGACCAGGAATTCGACCACCCGCCCGGCGCGGGCGACCGTCACCGGAATCATGAGCTTCATCGCCTCCACGATGCCGACCTGCTGACCCGCCCGCACCGGGTCACCGTCGGCGACGAAGGCTGCCGCACCGGGCTCGGGAGCGCGGTAGAACACACCGACTGTCTCCGCGTCGAGAGTGAAAGTGCCTACGTCCGAGCCGTTTCCCTGGACCGGCACGACCGCATCCGACCCGGCGGCGGCCGACAACGCATCCACGGGCGCGACCGCGCCATTGGCGACGGCGGGGGACGCACCGGCATGGGCGGCGGACGGAGCCGCATCGCACGCGCCCCGGTCCTCCCAGCTG